>DASUYB010000052.1 GCA_036377595.1 Longimicrobium sp.
GAGTGCCCAGTGCCCAGTGCCCAGTGCCCAGTGCCCAGTGCCCAGTGCCCAGTGCCCAGTGCCCAGTGCCCAGTGCCCAGTGCCCAGTGCCCAGTGCCCAGTGCCCAGTGCCCAGTGCCCAGTGCCCAGTGCCCAGTGCCGGAGGCCGACGCGATCATCCACTTAGGACTTAGGACTTGGGACTCAGGACTACCCCCGTTCAGTCGATCCCCACCGCCTTGCGCACCCGCGCCATCACCGTGCCGCCGATCTCCTTCGCGCGCTCGGCGCCGTCGCGGAGGATGTCGTCGACGTAGTCGGGGCGGGCGACGAGCTCCTCGCGGCGCGCGCGCATGGGGGCGAAATGCTCCCACATCGCCTCGAACAGGCGCTGCTTGAAGGTGCCGTAGCCCACGCCGCCCGCGCGGTGCTCGTCCTCCATCCGCGCCACGTCCTCCTTCGACGCGAACAGCCTGTACAGCGCGACCACGGTGGAGCCCTTCGGGTCCTTCGGCGCCTCGAGCGGGGTGGAGTCGGTGACGATGGACATCACCCGCTTGCGCGTGGTCTTCTCGTCGCCGAACAGGAAGACGGTGTTGCCGTAGCTCTTGCTCATCTTCTGCCCGTCGAGCCCGGGGACGACCGCCACCTCCTCGCTGATCAGCGCGTCGGGGAGCTTGAGCGTGCCCTCGCCGAACGCCTCGTTGATCTTGATGGCGATGTCGCGCGTGGCCTCGAGGTGCTGCTTCTGGTCGCGTCCTACCGGCACCAGGTCGGCGTCGTAGAGCAGGATGTCGGCCGCCTGCAGGATGGGATAGGTGAACAGGCCCACGCCCGCCGGGATCCCCTTCTGCACCTTCTCCTTGTACGCGACCATCCGCTCCATCAGCCCCATCGGCGTGACGGTGCTGAGGATCCACATCAGCTCGCTGTGCAGCGCCACGTCGCTCTGCCGCCAGAACAGCGTGCGCGCGGGATCGATGCCGCACGCCAGCAGGTCGACGGCCGCCTCGCGGATGTACTGGCGCAGTTCGGCGGCGTCGCGGGTGCTGGTGAGCGCGTGCAGGTCGGCCAGGAAGAGGAAGACCTCGCCCTGCTCCTGCAACTCCACCATGGGCCTGATGGCACCGAAGTAGTTGCCCACGTGCAGCGTGCCCGAGGGCTGGATTCCCGTGAGGATGCGCTTCATTCCAATCGCCTGAATCGATTCAGCCTCCCCGGTGTGGGGGAGGCGTGGATGCGTTTCCCAATCTCGCGTGCCGCGCCGCCGCCCGCGTCCCCCTCCCCGCGCTTCGCGCTCCCTCCCCCCAAAACCGACTGGGGGGAGGGTAGATGGTGCGGCCTGCCCCGATCCGCTCACTCTGATACGACGGTGGTGCCGGATGGTCGCGGGGATGCCTGGGCGCAGTCCCGCAGGGACTTTGTGCTGTTGTTGCCGTGAATTCATTTGCCCGGCGACACCGATCGAATCGGCAACTCTGGCCCATCCCGCCGCGCCCGGCCTAAGTTAGCGCGCGCCGGAAAGCCCCGGCAATACGCCGCATCCCGTGCCCCACGACCGCCCGTGAGCGACGCCACGCCCGACCCGCTGGCCGCCTTCCGCGCCGCCCCCGCCCCGCCCGACCCGCGCGCGTCCACGCTCCTCCGCCCCGCCACCGGCCCGCTGGCGGCGGGGGAGACGGTGATTCTCGGCCTCCCCTACGACGGCGGCGTGCCGACGCGGCCCGGCGCGCGCTTTGGTCCCAAGGCCATCCGCGACGCGCTGGCGGCGTTCGGCGCGTACGACGGCGAGCGCGACGTGGTCCCCACGACCGATCTCGGCGACCTGGCGCTGCCGACGATGAACGGCCGCGAGGCGCACGCGCGCATCGAGGGCGCCGCGCGCGAGGTGTTCGCGGCCGGCGCGCGCGCCATCTTTCTCGGCGGCGACCACGGGTGCACGGGGTCGGTCGTCCGCGGGCTGGCGGCGGCGCGGCCGGACGTCAGGCTGGGGGTGATCAACATCGACGCGCACCTCGACGTGCGCGAGTACGCGGACGATGCGTCGCTCTCCAGCGGCACGCCCTTCCGCCGCGCGATCGAGTCGGGGATCGTGGACGGCGCGCGCGTGTCGATGGTCGGCATCCGCCGCTTCGCCAACTCGCGCCATTACCTGGACTGGGCGCGTGAGCAGGGAATCCACCTCATCACCCTCGACGAGTTGGCGGCGAAGGGCGCCGTCCAGTCCGCCAAGGCCGCGCTCTACGCCGCCACCCGCGACGCCGACGCGCTGTATCTGTCGATCGACATGGATGCGGCGGACGCGGCGTTCGCGCCGGGGGTCAGCGCCAGCGGCATCGGGGGATTGACCGCGCGGGAGATGATCGACCTCGTGACCACCATCGCCTCTCATCCCCTATTGATCGGCGCGGACGTGATGGAGCTGTCGCCGCCGTACGACCACGACGCGCGCACGGCGAAGCTCGCCGCGCGCCTGGTTCTGGAACTGCTCGCGGGGAGGGTGTGAGGATGGCGAAGATCACCCGGCGCCCGCCGAAGCGCCTCGTCTACATCCAGGTCTCCGCGGAGCGCATCGTCGCGCGCCGCGTGGCAACCGGCGAGGCGGTGGAGGACGTGCCGCAGGCCGCCATCGACCACACCGGCGTTGTCGCCGCGTTCGGCCGCGCCGCCGAGGACGCGGCGAAGTGGCGCCCGGACCTGCGGCTGGTAAACGGCTTCTCGCACCCGCGCTGCGTGGTGGGCGACATGGACGTGGCCGCGCTGACGCTGATGTGGTTCCTGGACATGCTGGTTAACCCGCGCGGCAAGCGGCGCTGGCGCAGGTCCAGGCCCGACGTCGTGATCCACCCCGTCGGGGTGAGCGACCTGAGCGGCCTGGAGACGTGGGGGCTGCAGCGGATCGCGCAGCTGGCCGGCGCCGGCAGCGTCCGCGTCTGGCTCGGCGAGGAGCCGCCGTACGAGACGCTGATCGGCGGCGTCCCCCAGGGCGGCTCCTGGCTCGCCCTCCCCGCGCGGACCCAGCGCTGACCGTCATCGCCCGCGCGCCATCACTCAGGACTCAGGACTCAGGACTCAGCACTTTCCCGCCCCGCCGACCGCGGGCTATCTTCCGCGCCCGATCTCAACCCGAACGGAAGACCGCCCGACATGCTGCCCGACCACCGCAACGACACGCAGAACCTCGGCTTCGGCACGCGCGCCATCCACGCCGGGCAGCGCCCCGACCCCACCACCGGCGCCATCATGACGCCGGTGTACCAGACCAGCACCTACGTGCAGCCCGAGCTGGGCCGCCACCTGGGCTACGAGTACGCGCGCACGCAGAACCCCACGCGCGAGGCGCTGGAAGGCAACGTCGCCGCGCTCGAGGGCGGAACGTACGGGCTGTCGTTCGCATCCGGCCTCGCGGCGACGGACACGATGATCAAGATGTTCTCGGCCGGCGACCACATCGTCTGCGGCGAGAACGTCTACGGCGGCACCTTCCGCCTCTTCGACCGGGTGATCAGCCGGATGGGGCTCCGCTTCACCTTCGTCGACTCGTCGTCGCTCGACGAGATCCGCGCCGCCATCCGGCCCGAGACGAAGCTCGTGCACGTGGAGACGCCGACCAACCCGATGATGCGCATCACCGACATCGCGGCGGCGGCGGAGATCGCGCACGCGGCGGGGGCGTGGCTCAGCGTCGACAACACCTTCGCCACGCCCTACAACCAGCGGCCGCTGGAGCTGGGCGCCGACATCGTGATGCACTCCGTGACCAAGTACCTGAACGGCCACTCGGACATGGTCGGCGGCATCCTGGTCACCCGGAGCGACGAGATCCACGAGCAGCTGCGCTTCCTGCAGAACGCGGCCGGCGCGATCCCGGGGCCGTGGGACTGCTGGCTGGCGCTGCGCGGCACCAAGACGCTGCACGTGCGCATGGCCGCGCACAATGCCAACGGCCTCCGCATCGCGCAGTGGCTGGAGGCGCACCCGAAGATCGAGCGCGTCTACTACCCCGGCCTCCCCTCGCACCCGCAGCACGAGCTGGCCGCGCGGCAGATGCAGGGCTTCACGGGGATGATCACCGTGGAGACGGGGTCGCTGGAGAACGCCAAGAAGCTGGTGGACGGGGTGCGGATCTTCGCGCTGGCCGAGTCGCTGGGCGGGGTGGAGAGCCTGATCGGCCACCCGGCGATGATGACGCACGCCTCCGTCCCCGTCGACCGCCGCCAGGCCATGGGCCTCAGCGACGGCATCGTCCGCCTCTCCTGCGGCATCGAGGACGCGGAGGATTTGATCGCGGATCTGGAGCAGGCGCTTCGTGGGTGAACTAGAGCGATCCGGACTGAGGCGCAGAAATGGACGACAAAGAACTCTATCTGCAGACTCAATCGCGGTTTTTTGATCGCTTCTGGGATCTGCGTGCCAAGATGATGCTGGAGCATCTCTCGATTGAGGAATTTTCGAGAGCTGATTTGGATTGGAATGGTACGAGGTGGTTAAATATCGTGCCTTTCGCTGACGACTTCTTGATCGGAGTGCGAAACGAGGTCGAGCTATTTGGCGCGAACGTCGTCAGGCTATGTGCATGGGAGGAAGTTCTAAACGAATCCCCAAGAGACCATTGGCCCTTCCTCCTTGAATATGCTGTCCTGCCGATTTACCACACTACCCTGTTATCGCCGTATATGATCAGCGAACGGATCAAGTTTTGTACGCTGCTGCTATTTGAAAAAGCTGACGAACTGCTCATACCAGGTCACGTGATACCCGATGAGCGAAAGATCAATAACGATAAGGCCTGGCAGAACCGCCTTACCGCTAAGCCGATGGGGATCGATATCGCAGATTTGGACGAAGCGATCAAAATTCTAAAACGCTCCACCGTAACTCATCTTCGGAATCGCATCACTCATCGAATCCCACCAAACCTGCAGTATGGGTTTTTGACAACGGTCCAGATCAAGCGCTCCGGGACCAAGCAGGCGATCCTCTTTCAAGGAGAACCCCCTGCTCTTCTGTCCGACTTCATCCCACGTTTGATGAACGAACATGCACACGCGGTGAAGGCTGCCCGAGCATTCTGCCCGATTGTTATCGCGCTGATTGAGAACCTGCATGCGCATTCAGCCTCGGCAGCCGTAAAGTGAAAATTCTGATCGTGGGTAACGGGGGGCGCGAGCACGCGCTCCTGTGGAAGCTGCGGCGCGACGCGCCCGACGCGGAGCTCTTCGTCACGCGCGCGAACGGCGGGATGGCGGGCGCCACCTCGCTGCCGCTGGCGCCGGGCGAGATCCAGGCGCTGGCCGCGTGGGTGGAGACGAACGGCGTCGACCTGACCGTCGTCGGCCCCGAGGCGCCGCTGGCGGAGGGCATTGTCGACCACTTCCAGGCGCACGGGCTCTGCGCGTTCGGCCCGTGCAAGGACGCCGCGGAGATCGAGAGCAGCAAGGCGTTCGCGAAGGGGCTGATGCAGCGCCACGGCATCCCGACGGCGGCGTTCGCGTGCTTCGACGACCTGGCGGCCGCGGAGGCGTACGTGCGCGCGGCCGCCACGAAGCTCGTCGTGAAGGCGTCCGGCCTGGCCGCCGGCAAGGGCGTGGTCGTCGCGGAAGACCAGAACCAGGCGATCGAGGCCGTGCGCGAGATGCTGGCCGGCAGCGCGTTCGGCACCGCCGGCCGGCAGGTGGTGATCGAGGAGCGGATGAGCGGCGAGGAGCTCTCCGTCTTCGCGCTGACGGACGGCACGCACGTCGTGCCCATGGTCGCCGCGCAGGACCACAAGCGCATCGGCGAGGGCGAGACGGGGCCGAACACCGGCGGGATGGGCGCCTACGCCCCCGTCTCCATCGCCACGCCCGAGCTGATGGCGCGCGTGCAGACGGAGATCCTGGAGCCCACCGTCGCCGCGATGACTGAGGAGGGGCGCCCCTTCCGCGGGCTCCTCTACGCCGGGCTGATGCTGACGGAGACGGGCCCGCGCGTGGTGGAGTTCAACTGCCGCTTCGGCGACCCCGAGACGCAGGCCGTCCTCCCCCTCCTCCGCTCCTCGCTCCTCGAGCCGATGATGGAGATCGCGCGCGGCGGATCGATCGAGGGGCTGGTGCTCGACTGGAGCGACGGCGCCGCGGCCACCACCGTCCTCGCCAGCGAAGGCTATCCCGGCGACTACGCCACCGGCGCGGAGATCGACATCCCCGCCGACCTGGAATCATCCCCCGACGTCCTCGTCTTCCACGCGGGGACGAGGCGCGCGGACGGACGCCTGGTCACCTCCGGCGGACGCGTCCTCGCCCTCACCGGCCTCGCCCCGACCGTCGCCGAGGCGGCCGCGAAGAGCCGCGCGGCCGCGGAGCGCATCCGCTTCGACGGCCGCTACTTCCGCCGCGACATCGGCTGGCGCGAGATCGAGCGCGCGGAGGCTGCCCGTGCCTGAGCTCCCCGAGGTCGAGACCATCGTCCGCGGGCTGGCGGACGCCCTCCCGGGCGCCACCATCCGCTCCGTGGAGGTGCTGAAGCCGGACCTGATCGAGGGCGAGTCCGCCGCCTCGTTCGCGGACGCGCTCGCGGGGCGCCGCATCGAGTCCATCACCCGCCGCGCCAAGAACATCGTGATGGACACCGCCGGCGAGTATCTGCTGGTGAACCTGGGGATGACCGGCCGGCTCTTCCTCGCCCGCCCCGGCGATCCCCCGTCCACACACCCCGGCGTCCGCTTCCGCCTGAAGGACGGGCGCGAGCTGACGTACCACGACGTGCGGCGCTTCGGCCGGCTCTGGCGGATGCAGCCCGACGAGTGGCGGGAGTGGGAGGCCACGCTCGGCATCGAGCCGCTGAGCGACGCCTTCACCGCGAAGTGGCTGTTCGACGCGACGCGAAAGTCCCGCGTGGCGATCAAGGTCTGGCTGATGGACCAGAAGCGCGTGGTCGGCGTGGGGAACATCTACGCCAGCGAGGCGCTCTTCCGCGCGAAGGTCGACCCCCGCACGCCGGCCGACGAGCTGACGAAGGCACAGGCGAAGAAGATCCGCGACGGCGTGCGCGACGTACTCACCGAGAGCATCGAGTTCCGCGGCACCACGCTGCTGGACTACCGCGACGCCGAGGGCGAGCCGGGTGAGTTCGTGCGCCGGCTGCGCGTGTACGACCGCGAGGGCGAGCCGTGTGTGGTCTGCGGGCGGCCGATCCAGCGAATCGTCCAGGGCGGACGCAGCACCTTCTTCTGCGCGCGCTGCCAGCGCTGAAATGACCACACATGGTACGCCTGCCGCGGGGTTTTCGGCGTTGCAAAAACGATGATCTGCACTATATTTGCATTCGGAACGCTCCGCACGGCACGTTTCCTCCCTCTCCTGACGCTCCCAAACTGCCCAACCATGAGACAACGCAAGTTCAAGGCGCCACCGCGGAAAACCTTGCGACGCTGGCGCGTGCCCCCGGCGCTCACCCACGGCGACACCGACGCCTTCGAGGGGTTGAGCATTCTCGACGAGATTACTGGCGATCTGGGGCTCGTCCTGTGGCAGTCGGTGCGAGACGCGATGCTGTGGGGACGCGCCGGGAAGACCGAGCGTGAAGCTCTTTTCACGCCGGGAGCGGACCGGGAACGCGTCGCCGAGATCCTGGCGGCGGGCGCGCCGGACGACCTGGAGGAGCCGCTGAAGACCCTGGCGGCCATGCTGGGCGCCGCCGCCTCGTCGCGCGAGGAGATCATCTCGCTGGCGTGCCGGCAGGTTGCGCAGTGGGCCGAGGCGAAGGGCTTCCTCGCGGTGGCGCTGTCGTACGCGCAGGCCGCGGCGGTGGTGAACCCGGCCGACCCGGCCACCGCGTTCGCCGTGGGCCGGCTGGCGCGCCGCCGCGCCCAGCATCCCCGCGCGGAAACCTGGTACCGCCGCACCATCGCGCTGGCGCGGCAGGCGGGCGACTGGCCGACGTATGCGCTGGCGTTCGACGGGCTGGGCAACCTGTATGTACTCCGCGGCAACTTTCCCGCGGCGCGGCGGTTCTTCGTCCGCGCGCTCCGCGCCGCGAACCGGAACTCGCTGCACGACATCGAGGGCCGGGCACTGCACAACATGTTCGGGATCGCCATCGAAACCGACGATGTCAGGGAGGCGAACGAGCTGGCGCGTGCGGCGTTCCAGGCGTACGGAGCGCATCACCCGAAGCTGCGGGACCTGGCGCACGACGTGGCGTACTTCTGGACCACGCAGGGGCACTTCGACCGCGCGCTGACGGTGTTCAAGTCCCTGGTGGGCCACTTCGAGGAACCCGCGATGCGCCTTGCGCTGATGGGCGACCTCGGGCGGGCGGCGGGTGGCGCCGGCGACCGTGAAATCTTCCAGCAGGCCTGGGACGAGGTCGCAGAGCTGGTGCGCGAGAACGCCGGGCAGGACACGACCTACCGGGCATACCTCGACCTGGCGCACGGCGCGCTGAGCCTGGGCGCCTGGGAGCGCGCCGACGATGCCGCGCAGCGCGCGCTCGAGGGCGCCACCCGCCGCGGCGACGGCAAGACGCGGCTGACGGCAGAGGCGCTGATCGAGGCCGCACGGCGCCACCAACGTGCGGAGGTCCAGGCAGCAGAACGCGACGAGTGGCGCGAAACCGCGGATGCCCTGGCCGGCGACTTCGTTCATTCGCTGACGAGCTGAGACGCACCGAGCGCCGCAAGCGCGAGCGCCGGGCGCGGAGCGATCCGCGCCCGGCGCTGCGTTTGTTCAGCTGCCGGAGCCGATCACCTGACCCTTGCCCGCGGTATCGACCGGTGCGGGCGGTGTGCTGGTGGTGGTCGATCCCGACGACCCAGTACCCGACTGGTCGCCGACCGGACCCTGGGGCTGAGCATGCCGTGGCTGGCCGGGCGCGCTTACGCGGGAGGCGTCGCACGCGCCGACGGCGGCCGCCAGCACGGCCGCGGCCAAGGCAAGACGAAGGAGCTTCATCGTTGTGTCCTCGCGTTGAGTGTGTGGGATCAGGGCACCGCCGGAGCGGCGGAACCCGCGCGTGCGCCACTTGTCTATATTTGACCGCACTTAAAACGACTTTGCAATCTCTATATTTGGAGACGCAGATTCAAGCCCGGAATCGTTCACTCCGTGCAGAAAAACATTGGAAGTACGCGTGATATTCCTACCCGTCTGTAGAATGGGAGATCCGGCTCCATGTACATGTATACTCACTTTACGCGTCCATACTTTTGTATACAGGGTGTACGGGGAGGTTTTTCGAACTTCCTTCTTTCGTGGGCCGCGCGGGAGCGCTACTTTCCGCGGAGATTCGGTTTTTCTTCTTTCGCAGCAGCGTTCCGACCGTGGCCTCCAAGTCCCGCCCCCATCCCCTCCGCGACGCCGTGGGCGACGCGCGCAACCGCCCGGGCATCTACCGGATGCTCGACGCGAACGGGGCCGTGCTGTACGTGGGGAAATCGAAGTCGCTGCGAACCCGGCTGCTCTCGTACTTCCGGGCTAAGCGAGGGGAGAAGGGGCACCGCATCCTGAGCGAGGCGGCGGGGCTGGAGTGGGAGTACCAGCCGAGCGAGTTCGCCGCGCTGCTGCGCGAGCTGGAGCTGATCAAGCGCCACCGCCCGCACCTGAACGTGCAGCACAAGCGCGACGGGCGGTGGTCGTTCCTGAAGCTGGCGCCCGGCCCGGCGCCGCGGCTCTTCGTCGTCCATGCCGTCGGCGACGACGCGGCCAGCTACTACGGCCCGTTCCGCGGGGGGAAGCGGGTGGTGGAGGCGGTGCGCGAGCTGAACGACGCGCTGGGGCTTCGCGACTGCCCGGTGAACACGCCGATCCGCTTCGCCGATCAATCGGACCTGTTCTCGTTCGAGCACACGCCGCGCTGCCACCGCCACGAGCTGCGGCTGTGCCTGGGGCCGTGCTGCGGCGGGTGCAGCGAGACGCAGTACCGCTCGCGGGTCGACACCGCGCGCGCGTTCCTGAACGGCGAGGCCGACGAGCCGCTGCGCCGGCTGAACGAGCGGATGCAGGCGGCGGCCGAGCGCTGGCAGTACGAGGTGGCCGCCAGCCTGCGCGACCGGCTGGCGCGGCTGGAGCGGCTGCGCGACGAGTTCCGCGAGCTGCGCGAGGCGCTGGACTCGCTCACCTTCCTCTATCACGTCGCCGGCGCGGAGGGCGACGACCGCGTGTACCTGGTGCGCCGGGGGACGGTGCGCGCGGTGGTGCCCTCGCCGCGGAGCGCGGCCGAGCGGCGGCGGCTGCAGCGGCTGAGCGACGAGCACTTCGGGCGTCCTGAGCCGAAGGGCGCCCTGGTGCAGCGCCACCAGGTGGACGAGATCCTGCTGATCGCCCGCTGGTTCCGGCTGCAGCCCAAGGAGATGGAGCGCACCACCCCGCCCGCGCGCGTGGACGCGCTGGCACTCAGCGCCTAGCAAAATCGCTACGCCGCCGTCACAACATCTTCAATCGGATAGCCCAGGAATCAAAATGGCGACGGCGCGGAACACAGGGGCGTTGCTGAACGATCTCTGGGATGTCAGAGCTGCGCATGCGCTATTCATTCACGATGGTCATTGGTACCACAAATTGAGGAAATTCCCTGGTGCTCTGTTCGATATAAACGGCTACATCAAATTCGAGACGGAGGAGGAATATCTGAGTTGTTCGCACCTGCAAATCCGCAAGCAGATCAGTGTTCCGGGGCGGATTTCTTCCATACCCGGATACGTTAGGGTGGGAGCGTTCGCAGAGGCGCTCGGCAGAGCCGTCACGACTGCAGAAACCTTTGATCCTGACGGAATCGAAGACGCCCGTCAGCGCACAGCCCAAGCCCTCGTGCAACGGCAAGGGCAGCCGGTGTTTCGATCCCGGCTGTTGAATGCTTACGCTCACGCCTGCTGCATCACGGGTACGGATGTGGTTGCGGCGTTGGAAGCTGCCCACATCTATCCGTACCGGGGAAAATTGACGAATCACCCTTCGAACGGGTTGCTGCTCCGATCCGACTTGCATACGCTCTTCGATTGCGGGCTTCTCGGAGTCGATGAGAAAAAACTGACCGTCATCCTCGCTCCAAGCCTGTCAACAAGCCTGTCAACGAGCAGTTACTCGAACCTATTCGACTTAGCGATTCGCCTGCCGAAACGAAACTCGGATGCACCCAGTCCCGAGGCACTCAAGTGGCACAGACGGACACATGGGCTTTGACGCGCTGACGCGGCAGGGAATGTGTATCTCCACCGCTCTCAAGCTGGCACCGCGATTGCGCGCTGGCGGGCCGCCGCCGGCGCGCGGCTTTCGTTTTCTACAGGGACCCGGACGGAACGGACTTTGACGAGGATGGGACGCACCCGGCGCACGCTGCTGTCCGCGCTGCTGGCCGTGGCGGCCGGCGCCTGCAACCGCGGCGCGCGGGGGATCGACGCCACCGCGGCCGAAGACTCGGCGCGCGAGAACCCGGCGGAGGTGTACGGGGTGGCCGCCGCGCGCAACGTGGTGGTGACGCCGGTGGAGATCGAGGTGCCGGACCTGCCCCCCGGCTGGAGCGGGGTCAGGATCGCCGCGCTGAGCGACTTCCAGCTGGGGCTCTGGGCCGACAACGAGAAGGTGGCGCTGGCGGCCACGCAGGCGGCCGCGCGCACCGGCGCCGACCTGTTCGTGCTGCTGGGCGACTACGTGGCCCGCGGCGAGGACTACGCGGCCATCGACCGCGTGCTGGCGCCGCTGAAGGGGCGCACGGTGATGGCGGTGCTGGGGACGGCGGACGAGACCGAGGAGCCGCAGGGGAACCCCGACAGCGCGCGCATCAAGACGGTGGAGGCGCTGGAGCGCAGCGGCGTGCGCGTGCTGCGCGACGCCTATGCGCCCTTCCCGCACGGCGGCGACACCGCGTTCGTGGCGGGGCTGCAGCCGTTCCTGGCGCGGCGGGCGGACTGGAAGAAGATCGAGGTGTACGACGGGATCCCCGACGGGCCGCGGACGATGCTGGCGCTGGCGCACATGCCGGTGACGGCGCTGAGCGCGCCGAACGGCAAGTTCCCGGTGATCCTGTCCGGCCACACCTTCTGCGGCGACGTGGAGGTGCCGGGAACGCCGCGGCTGGCGTGGTTCAACACCCAGGTGCTGCCGGGGACGGCGAACCCCGCGAAGACGCGGATCTGGCGGGTGCGCGGGAGCACGCTCTTCGCCACCTGCGGGCTGGGGTACAGCTACGTGCCGGTGCGCTTCGGGCACGCGCCCGAGGTGGCGCTGATCACGCTGCGCGCGGTGGGCCCCGCCCCCGGCGCCACCGCCGACACCGCGAAGGCGCGCGAGGCGAACGTCGACTCGCTCATCCAGGTTTTCCAGCAGCGCGACACCAGCGCCAAGGCGGGGGAGGACAGCGCGAAGGGAGCACCGTGAACTTGAGTGCTGAGTGCGTGAGTGCGTGAGTGCGTGGAACGGAGATGAACGGCGGGCGGCAAGACGATGGGTCTCGCCGCCCGCTGGGTTTGAGCTCGATCGATGGCGGTGGGGCGGTTATAACCGCGGCAACAACCACACGAAGTCCGCCTCCGCGGACTACCGGCGACGGAGTGGACCGATGCGCCGGTGCTCGCGAACGGCTGCCGTGCACGTAGGGTTGCGTGAGGGATGCGCGCCCGGAGGGCCGGGACGGCGCCGCGCGCGCACCGTCACCGACCACACGCCGCGATGCCCGGCGCGGCGGCGGCCCGGCGCGGTTGGCAACAGTAGTATCGTTGCCTACCGCGCGCGCAGCCCGTTTGGGCGTCACAGCGCCCAACACGCCCAGGACCTGCAGTTCAACTCATATGAGCACTCAGCACTATCTCGTGCTCTGCGCCGTGTTGCGCGCGGGTGCCTGACAGGCCGGCCACGAGCCGCGCTGGCCGGTGCGCTGGTCCACCGGGAACTCCGTGCGCCGGTCGCGCGGGAGGCGCTGCGGCTCCTCGCTGGCCAGGTACGCCAGCATGGCCGTGAGCGTGGCGTTCATCCGCACGTCGTCCCACGAGACCTTGTCGTACGTATCGCGGTTGGTGTGCCAGGTGTAGGTGCCGTAGTCCCACGACAGCGAGCCCAGCCCGAACGCCGGCGCGCCCGCGCACACGAACGACGCGTTGTCCGTCCCCCCGCTCGAGGGCAGGCCGGGATCGCCGATCGTCAGGCTGTCGGCCAGCACCGGCGGGAGCATGGCGAACCAGCGGCGGAAGAACGGGCCGACGCCGGTGAAGCCCTGGTACGAGAAGTTGCGCACGCGCCCGGTGCCGTTGTCCTGGTTGAAGAGCGCCTGCAGCCCGCTCACCACCTCGGGGTGGTCCTCGACGTAGGCGCGCGAGCCGTTCAGCCCCTGCTCCTCGCCCGCCCAGTGGCCGGCCAGGATGGTTCGCGACGGGCGGGGATAGACCGCCTTGAGGATGCGCATGGCCTCCATCATCACCACCGTGCCGGTGCCGTTGTCGGTGGCGCCCGAGCCGCCGTCCCACGAGTCGAAGTGCGCCGACAGCATCACGTACTCGCCCGGCTTCCGCGCGCCGCGCATCTCCGCGATCACGTTGGACGCGGGGAGGTCGCCCGGGAACCGGGCCTGCGCGTCGACGCGGAGCTGCGGGCCCTGGTTGTTGGCCGCCAGGCGGTAGACCAGCCCGTAGTCCTCGCAGCTCAGGTCGATCGTCGGCGCGCGCAGCGTGCGCGCGTTGAAGATCTTGTCGACGCCCCACCCCTGCGACCACAGGTTGGTGACGACGCCCAGCGCGCCCGCGTCTTCCAGCGCGCGCGGCAGGGTGCGTCCGTCGAAGCCGGTCTTCTGCACCCGCGCCGACCACGCCTGCGCGGCCGCGGTACGCTCGGCCTTCATCCGCTCGAAGCTTTCCGGGAGAGCCCACTTCGCAAAGTTCTCGTCCGGCCGGCAGGTGGGCTGCGGCGCGGAGACGAGCACGAAGCGGCCGCGCGCGCTCGGCAGCCAGGCGCGGAACGCGGTGGAGTCGGCCACGTCGGGGAGGATGACGACGGAGCCGGTGGCGGGACCGTCCGTCCCCGGGCTCCAGGCCAGCATCGTCCCCTCGAGCGTGCGCACCCGCGGGGCGACGAGGTCCACGTGGGTGTAGCCGCGCTCCCAGCCGCGCCAGGTACCCCATTGCTCGGCGCGCGCGGTGATCCCCCACGCGCGGTACTGGCGCACGGCCCAGTCGTACGCGGCCTGGATGTTGGGCGAGCCGGTGAGGCGCGGGCCGACGGAGTCCATCAGCGTCTGGCCGATGTTCTGCGCGCGCGAGCCGTTCATCCCCTCGTCCCAGATGCGCTGCAGGACGGGGTCGCTGCTGGTCCACGCGGGCGAGGCGGGCGGCGCGGCGGGCGCGGGCTGCTGCCCGCGCGCGGGAAGGGCGGCCAGCGCGCACGCGGCCGCCGCGGCGAACGGAAGAGTCCGCTTCATCGGGTCTCCATGGGGAGTGAAGAAAAGCCGGGGCGACCATGATGGCGCCCCGGCGGGGTCCGGTGCAAGTGAATGGCGGCGGGCGTTCAGGAGATCGTGCGCGGTGCTCCCGGCGCCCGCGCGCCGCTCAGCAGCCCCTCGGTGCTCAGGTCCTCGTCCACGTCGGGCCAGTGGATCCCGAAGCCCGCGCCGGCGATGCGCCAGTTGGACCGCTGCTCCGGCGTGGCGTTCAGCAGCCGCGGATACCACGCCAGCGGCACCGTGATCGTCCGCCCGTCGACCAGGTCCACGCTGAGTGTATGCTCGCCGAGGTGCACGTCCTTCACGCGCTGGCGCGGATCAGGTGCGGAAGTGCCGGTTCCAGGCAGCAACGAATCTGACACGGTTCTCCTCCACGATGCGCTGTATCAGCCGCGCTTCGAACTCGCTGTATCCCAAGTTATAGACAAGCGATACAGGGTTCAACCAAAACTTGGCCGAACACTCGTCGCGGTCCACATGCACGTGCGCGGGCTCGTTTCGATCGGAACTGAAGAAATAAAACCGGTACGGCCCGTCGCGATGCACGGTAGGGCTCATCGAATTCCTTCCGTCGGGATGTTCGGCGGAGATGGAGCTCGACGATGCCAAACTGCGGAGAAGATTGCAAGTAGACGCTACGAACACGCCACCGGCGGACCAAAGTAGGCAAAAGCAGACAGACGTCTGATAGGAAGAAGTGCGCGCGCCGACTACGATCGCGCGGGGTTGAGATCGACCAGACGCGCCGTCACCTTCCCGCCGTCGATCTCCGCGAGGGCGACGGAGATGGGGTCTCGGAAGCGCTGGCGACCGGCGCTGCCGGGGTTCACCGCCAGCGTGGACCCCACCTGGCGGATCACCGGCTGGTGCGAGTGGCCGAAGACGACGAGCCCCGCGCCGGGATGCGCGGCCGCCATCTTCTCCGGCGTCGGCGAGCCAAGCTGCATCCCGTGCATCACCACGATGCGGACGCCGCCCAGGTCGAGCTCCGCGATCTCCTTCACCCGCCGGCGCACGTCCCACCCGTCGGTGTTCCCCCACACGGCGGTAACGGGGGCGATGGCCTCCAGCTCGTCGAGCAGCTCCACGGGGCCGACGTCGCCCCCGTGCAGGATGTGTTCGACGCCCTCGAAGACGTCGAACACCTCCGGGCGCAGCAGCCCGTGCGTGTCGGAGATGATGCCGATGCGCATCGCTCACATCGTGGTGAGGACGACGGCGGCCGGGCCGTGCATCTCCAGCCGCCCGTCCCAGTCGAGGTGGACCAGCCCACCCTCCGTCTCTCCCCCGAACCGCCCCTCCTCCGTGGCGAGGTGCAGCTCCCACGCGCCGTCCTCGGGCGGGCGCGTGATCTCCGCGTCGAACAGGTCGATGCCGAGCGGACCCTCGAACGCGGCGATCAGCAGCATCTCCTTCCCCCCATCCCCCCGCCGGCGGAGGGCGAGCGCGCCGTCCCCCACCGCGGCGACGGAGAAGGAGTCGCGGTCGCGGCGGCGGAGCGCGGGATGCGACTGGCGGAGATGGAGGAGCGCGCGGTGCAGCGCCAGCATCCCCGCGTGCGGCATCGCTCCCCGCTCGCCCCAGTCGAGCTTGCTGCGCGCGAACGTCTCCGGCGCCTGCGGATCGGGGATGCGCTCGCGCACCTCGGGGTCGGCGAACGCGGAGAACTTGCCGAACTCCGTCCGCCGCCCCTCCGTCACCAGCCGCCCCAGTTCCTCGGGGTGGTCGGTGAAGTACTGGAACGGCGCCGACGCGGCCCACTCCTGCCCCATCCACAGCAGCGGCGTGTAAGGGGAGAGGAGAAGGAGGGCGACCGCCGCGCGGGTGGCGCCGAGGTCGATCGCGTGGTGGAGCCGGTCGCCGTGGGCGCGGTTGCCGACCTGGTCGTGGTTCTGGATGCAGTGCACGAACGCCGCCGGCGGCAGCCCGTCGGCCGGCGTGCCGCGGGCACAGCCGTGGTTGCGCGACGGCTGCCCCTCGTAGAGCCACCCCTTCTCCAGCGTCCGCGCCAGCTCGTCCACCGTCCCCGCGTAGTCGGCGAAGTACGACTCGTGGTCGCCCGCCAGGATGCGGCGGATCGAGTGATGGAAGTCGTCCGCCCACACCGCCTGCAATCCCCACCCGCCCTCGGTCTGCGGGGTGACCACGCGCCGCTCGTTGCGCTCGTCCTCGGCGATGAAGACGAAGCAGCGGCCGGGCGGCAGCGTCTCGCGCACCCGCGTCTCCATCTCCGCCAGCACGTGCACGGGCGAGTCGTCGACGATGGTGTGCGTGGCGTCGAGCCGCAGGCCATCGGCGTGGTACTCGTGCGCCCAGTGCAGCGCGTTCTGGACCACGAACTCGCGGACGGCGGCGCTGTCGGCCCCGTCGAAGTTCACCGCATCACCCCACGGCGTCTTGTGGCGATCGGTGAAGTAGCGGCCGCTGGTGAAGGCAGGGAGGTAGTTCCCCTCGGGGCCGAGATGGTTGTAGACCACGTCGAGGATCACGGCGATGCCGCGCGCGTGCGCCGCGTCCACCAGCCGCCGCAGTCCCTCCGGCCCGCCGTACGTGGCCTGCGGCGCGAAGAGGGAGACGCCGTCGTATCCCCAGTTCCGGGCCCCGGGAAAAGAGGCGACGGGCATCGGCTCGATCGCCGTCACCCCGAGCGCGCGCAGGTCGTCGAGCCGGGCGATGGCGGCATCGAACGTCCCCTCCGGCGTGAAGGCGCCCACGTGCATCTCGTAGATGACTAGATCCTCGAGCTCCACCCCTTGCCAATCCCCATCCGTCCACGCGAACGCGGAGGGATCGACAACCTCCGACGGCTCGTGCACCCCGTCCGGCTGCGCGCGCGAGGCGGGGTCGGGGAAGGCGTCGCCGCCGTCCAGACGATAGCGGTAGCGCGCCTCGGCGCCAATGCCGCCGAGGACGCAGCCGAACCAGCCCCCGTTCTCCAGCTCGAGGGGATGCACCGCTTCCGCGTCGGGGCCGTAGATCACCACCTCCACGCGCTCGTGCCCCGGCGCCCAGACGCGGAACTCGGTGCCGCGCTCCGTCACGTTCGCGCCGAAGGGAAGGCGCCAGCGCGGTTCCGTCATCCCCCGTTCGCCGCGTCGGCCGCCGGGTCGGCGCGGAGCACCACCATCGACCGCCCCTCCATCGTGAGCGAATCGCCCGCGGTGTAGCGCCGCGCGTCCTCCTCCAGCTCCGGCTCGTTGGTGTCCAGCAGCAGGCTCCACTTCCGCGCCGGCCCGAACTCGGGGATGGTGAAGTCCATCGCCCCGCCGTCGGCGTTGAAGATGAGGAGGAAGTCGGCATCGGTGATGTGCTCGCCGCGCTCGCTCCACTCCTCCATCGCCCCGCCGCCGATGGCCATCCCGAAGCAGCGCACGAAGCCGGCGTTCCACTCCTGGTCGGTCATCTCCTTCCCGTCGGGGCGGATCCACGCCAGGTCCTTCACCTCGCTGCCGCGGATCTCCCTGCCGCGGAAGAACTTGCGGCGGCGGAAGGTGGGGTGCTCGCGGCGGATGCGGGCCACCTTGCGGGTGAACTCCAGCATCGCGCGGCGGTCGTCGGTGAGCTCCCACCCGGTCCAGGAGATCTCGTTGTCCTGACAGTACGCGTTGTTGTTGCCGAACTGGGTGCGGCAGATCTCGTCGCCGCCGCAGATCATCGGTACGCCCTGGGAGAGGAGGAGGGTGGCGATGAGGTTCCGCTTCTGCCGCTCGCGCTGGCGCAGGATGTCGGCGCGGTCGGTCTCGCCCTCCACGCCGAAGTTGTAGGAGAGGTTGTCGTCGCTGCCGTCGCGGTTCTCCTCGCCGTTGGCCTCGTTGTGCTTGTGGTTGTAGGAGACCAGGTCGTGCAGCGTGAACCCGTCGTGCGCGGTGATGAAGTTGATGCTGGCATGGGGCCGCCGCCCGTCCTCCTCGTACAGGTCGCTCGACCCCGTCAGCCGGTAGCCCAGCTCGCCCAGCTTCCCCGGATCGCCGCGCCAGTAGCCGCGCACGGTGTCGCGGTAGCGGCCGTTCCACTCGGCCCAGAGGACGGGAAAGTTGCCCACCTGGTAGCCGCCCTCGCCCACGTCCCACGGCTCGGCGATGAGCTTGACCTGGCTGATCACCGGGTCCTGGTGGATGACGTCGAAGAACGACGAGAGCCGGTCGACCTCGTGGAGCTCGCGCGCCAGCGTGGCCGCCAGGTCGAAGCGGAACCCGTCGACGTGCATCTCCTGGATCCAGTAGCGCAAGCTGTCCATCACCAGCTGCAGCGTCTGGGGATGGCGCAGGTTCATGGAGTTTCCAGTGCCGGTGTAGTCCATGTACATGCGCGGGCTGCCGGGCACCAGGCGGTAGTAGGTGGGGTTGTCGATCCCCTTGAAGGAGAGCGTCGGCCCCAGGTGGTTCCCCTCCGCCGTGTGGTTGTAGACCACGTCGAGGATCACCTCGATCCCCGCCTCGTGGAGGGTGCGCACCATCTCCTTGAACTCGCGCACCTGCTCGCCGTAGTCGCGCGCGTGGGCGTAGCGGCCATCGGGGGAGAAGAAGTTGAGCGTGCTGTATCCCCAGTAGTTGCGGAGACCGCGGTTGAGGAGGAACGGCTCGTCGGCGATCTCGTGAACGGGGAGGAGCTCGATGGCGGTGACGCCGATGGACTTGAGGTGCTCGATGATGACGGGGTGGGCGACCGCCCGGTACGTCCCCCGCATCTCTTCCGGGATGCCGGGGTGGAGCATGGTGAGGCCGCGGACGTGCGCCTCGTAGATCACTGTCTCGGCCCAGGGGATGTTGGGCGGCGCGTCGCCCTTCCAGTCGAACGCGTTGTCGACCACCACGCCCTTGGGCACGCCCCAGAAGTCGTACTCGTCGTCCAGCACCCAGTCCTCGCCGGGCTGGTCGAACGGATAGGCGTAGGGGTGCGCCTCGAGCTTCACCGTCCCCGCCAGCGCGCGGGCGTAGGGGTCCACGAGGAGCTTGAAGGGGTTGCAGCGCTTCCCCTGCCCCACGTCGTACGGGCCGTTGACGCGATAGCCGTAGAAGTCGCCGGGGCCCACGCCGGGGACGTAGCCGTGCCAGACGAAGCCCGTGCGCTCGCGCAGGCGGTAGGTGCTGGACGGCGTGGCGTCGTCGGGCGCGGCGAAGAAGCAGAGCTCCACCTCGTAGGCGAGCTCGGAGTAGATGGCGAAGTTGGTTCCCTCGCCGTCCCAGGTGGCGCCGAGCGGATACGGCTTGCCGGGCCACGCCGTGGTGGCCGATTCGAGGAAACCGGGTACGAGCGGGTACTGGGGCTTCTTGACGGGTGCTTGATCCATGCGGTGGCGGTCAGTCCGGCTGAAATGCGTTCGGGTCGATACTCGGTTGCGAATGGATGCCGCGGTGCGACGCGGGTGCCAGGGCCGTCGCAGATGCAGTCTCCCCCAAGGACTCTCCCCGCGCGGCTGGGGATGGCGTCGGAGCGATGCGGAAGCAGACCCCACGCTGAGGTCTCCCCCTCCCCCAGTCGGTTTTGGGGGAGGGGGCGGGGGGAGAGGGCCTCCGCGCCGGGCGGGCACGATCTCTCCCTCGCGCACCGTCCGCATCCTTGCCCGCGCCGCCTCCGCCTGTGCCCCCCACCGCGCCCGCTTCTTGCTCCGTCCGGCGGCGCCCGCGACCACCTGCGGGCCTTCGATCTCCGACGGAAACCCACGTGCCGACACGCGAGAATACCGGCGGCCACTCGGCGGCGGCAAGCCGCGCGGGCCGCATCCCCCGCTCCACCTACCGGGTCCAGCTCAACCGCGGCTTCACCTTCCGCCACGCGGCCGAGATCGTCCCCTATCTCCACGAGCTGGGGGTGGGCGACCTGTACGCGTCTCCCTACCTGCAGGCCCGGCCGGGGAGCGTGCACGGCTACGACATCACCGACCATGGAGCGCTGAACGCGGAGATCGGCACCGACGAGGACCACGCGCGGCTGGTGGCGCTGCTGCGTAAGCATGGAATGGGCCACCTGGTCGACGTCGTCCCCAACCACATGGGCATCGCCGGGCACACCAATCCCTGGTGGTGGGACGTGCTGGAGGGCGGTCCCGATTCACCCCACGCCGCCTACTTCGACGTCGACTGGGAGCCGCGCCAGCCCGAGCTCGAGGGGAAGGTCCTCCTCCCCATCCTGGGCGACCAGTACGGCAGCGTGCTGGAGCGCGGCGAGCTCACCCTGGTCTACTCCGACGGGCTCTTCCGCATCGACTATTTCGAGAACCGCTTCCCCGTCGCGCCGGGATCGACCGCGGCGGTGCTGCGCGAGGCGCTGGCGCGGCTCGACGGCGTGCTCGACGAGGAGCACCCCGACCGGATGGAGCTGGAGAGCATCGCCACGGCGCTGGAGCGGCTTCCCAACCGGCGGCGGACGGACAGGCTCAGCATCGCCGAGCGGCGGCGCGAGAAGATCGTCACGCAGCGCCGCCTCTCCGGCCTTTACGCCATGTCCGGCGACGTGGCGCTGGCGATCGACCACGCGGTCGCGGCCTTCAACGGCACGCCGGGCGACGCGCGCTCGTTCGACCGGATGCACGAGCTGCTCGATGCACAGGCGTACCGCCTGGCCTTCTGGCGCGTGGCGGCGGAGGAGATCAACTACCGGCGCTTCTTCGACGTCAACGAGCTGGCCGGCGTCCGCGTCGAGGTCCCCCAGGTGTTCGCCGACACGCACCGGCTGATCCTCCGCCTGGTGCGCGAGGGGAAGGTCACCGGGCTGCGGATCGACCACCCCGACGGGCTCTTCCATCCCCGCGACTACCTGCGCGACCTGCAGGCGGAGGCCGCGGGCGCCGAATCTCCCGAGCGCTTCTACGTCGTCGTCGAGAAGATCCTCACGGGCGAGGAGACGCTGCCGGAAGACTGGCCGGTGGCGGGGACCGTAGGCTACGAGTTCCTGAACCGGGTGAACGGGTTGTTCGTCGCCCAGGCCAACCTCCAGGCGATGGACGAGACGTACCGCCGCTTCACCGGCGTGCGCGCGAAGTTCCGCGACCTGGTCTACGAGAAGAAGCTGCAGATCCTGCGCTTCGCGCTGGTGAGCGAGCTGACGGTGCTCGCCACCATGCTGGACCGCATCAGCGAGAAGAACCGCGCGTACCGCGACTTCACCTGGGGCGCGCTCCGCGACGCGCTGCGTGAGGTGGTGGCCTGCTTCCCCGTGTACCGCACCTACATCGACGCCTTCGCCGGCGAGGTCGGCGAGCGCGACCGGCGCTACGTGGACCAGGCGGTGCGGCTGGCGAAGCGGCGCAACCCCAGCGTCAGCGACTCGCTGTTCGACTTCGTGCGCAACGTGCTGCTGCTGGACTGGCCCGAGTCGCTCACCGAGGAGGACCGCCGGCAGCACGCGCGCTTCGTGATGAAGTTCCAGCAGCTGACCGGGCCGGTGATGGCCAAGGGGGTGGAGGACACGGCCTTCTACGTGTTCAACCGCCTGGTCTCGCTGAACGAGGTGGGCGGCGAGCCGGACCGCTTCGGCGTCTCCGTCGACGACTTCCACGCCTACAACCGCGAGCGCGCGGAGCGGTGGCCCGGCGCGCTCTCCGCCTCGTCGACGCACGACACCAAGCGCAGCGAGGACGTGCGCGCGCGCATCGACATGCTGAGCGAGATCCCCGAGCTGTGGACGGAGCGGGTGAACCGCTGGGCGGTGATGAACCGGCCGCACCGCCGCGACGAGGACGGCGAGCCCGTCCCCGACCGCAACGACGAGTACCTGCTCTACCAGACGCTGGTCGGCGCGTGGCCGCTGGGCGAGATGGACGAGGCGGCGCACGCGGACTTCGTCGCGCGCATCCAGCAGTACATGGACAAGGCCACGCGGGAAGCGAAGGTCCACACCAGCTGGATCAACCCCAACCCCACGTACGACGACGGGCTGCGCGACTTCATCGCCGCGATTCTGAGGCGGGATGGAGACAACCCGTTCGTCGCCGACCTGGCCGCGTTCCAGCAGCCGGTCGCGCGGATGGGGATGGTGAACGCGCTGGCGCAGACGCTGGTCAAGCTCACCTCGCCCGGCGTCCCCGACGTGTACCAGGGGCAGGAGATCTGGGATTTCTCCCTCGTCGACCCCGACAACCGCCGCCCGGTCGACTACGGCCTGCGCAGGGAGATGCTGGCGGAGGTGCGGAGGAAGATGTGCGGCGGCCGCGCGGCGCTCGCCCGCGAGCTGGTGGAGACGTGGGCGGACGGCCGCATCAAGCTGTACGTGACGCACGTGGCCCTGCGCGCGCGCCAGGAGCACGCCGACGCCTTCGCCGCGGGCGAGTACGTCCCGCTCGCCGCCACCGGCGCGAAGGCCGAGCACGTGGTCGCGTTCGCGCGGCGGGACGGCGGCAGCACGCTCGTCACCCTCGTCCCCCGCCTCGTCGCCACGCTGATGCGCCGCCGCGATTTCGCCCTCCCCGACGCCGCCGCGTGGGCCGACACCGCGATCACGGGCGGGGAGATCGGGGGCCGGTGGCGCAACCTTTTCACCGGCGCGGAGATCGAGGCGGGCGAGGGCGGATTGAAGATGTCGGACGCACTGGCCGACTTCCCCGTCGCGCTGCTGGAGCGAATCGGGTAGAAGATGATTCTCACGCGGAGACGCGGAGGCGCGGAGAACTCACCGCCGGGATGAG
>DASUYB010000053.1 GCA_036377595.1 Longimicrobium sp.
TGTCTCGTTGATTTAGAAAAGTCCGGGGTTTGGTTGATTTAGAAATGTCCGGCGAAAGGTTCCTTGCTTGCGCCAGGGATGATCGGGCGCGGGTTTGTTGGGTTTGGAAGTTGTTTGATCCCTCTTCTCCCGAGGAGGAGTGGCCCGCGGCGAAGCCGCGGAAGGGTCAGGGACGAACTCGGTGAGCTGGAGGTAGCGCTCGCGCCAGCGGAAGCAAAGCGAGCCGTCCAGGCGTTGCTCGATGGTGAGGGTGCTTCCGGGCATGGAGGGAAGGGCCTCGGCCGGCCCGATCTGAAGGCAGCGGCGCTTGTAGCGGATGGTGAAGTCGCGGGCGATCACGCGCTGCTCGGTGTGGGCGAAGAGGCGCTCCAGGTCTGCGTCGGGAGGGAGCGCGCGGTGGGCGTCGACCGGCACGGCCGCAGCCATGGTGAAGCGCTCTTCCCACCACGGCAGGAAGACGTCCTCGAGGAAGCGGTTCGCGCCGTCGAGCGAGCAGACGCCGGCGAGGCGCAGCTCCTTGATCAGCCGGTCCTGAAGCGTCTGGAAGAGGCGCTCCACCCGGCCCTTGGCCTGGGGTGAGAGCGCCAGGATCAGCTCGATGTCGAGTGCGTCGAGGGCGCGGCGGATGATCGAGTTCGTCTGCTCGCTCTCCCGGTCGTCCGCATGGCTGCGCGCCCGGCCTCCGAGGGAGTTGCGGAAGTGCCCGGCCTGGTCGGTGTAGAGCGCTCCCATGCGTCCGAAGCGGCGCAGGTAGTCGACGATCAGCTGCCGGTTGGCCGCCCCGGTGTCGCGCGGGAAGAACCGTGCGTAGAGCCGGCTGGTGGCGTCGTCGATCATCGCGATCAGCACGATCTCCTCCGACGAGCGGTCCTCCAGCCACCGGTGGATCGAGGTGTCCATCTGCACCAGCTCGCCCGCGGCCGCGCGGCGTGGACGTCGGCGGCGGTGGCGAAGCTTGCGCTCACGGGGCTTCCATAATCCCGCCGCGATCATCCACGCGCGCAGCGTGTGCGGGCACAGCGGCCCGATCGCCGGATCGCGCGAGAGGTGCTCGGCCAGCAGTGTGGGGCCGAAGTCGTGGTAGGCAGGCTCGCGGGCCCGCTCCAGCGCCGCTGCACGCACAGCTTCGGGCAGACGCCGGTTCGAGGGCCGGTCACGACCACGGTGGATCACCGATGCGTCCCCCTCCTCCTCGAAGCGACGCAGCATGCGATGGAAGTGCCGTGGGCAGACCCGGATCCGCCGCGCGCCTGCGGACGCGCTGAGCACTCCGTCGGATACCTGGTGCAGCACGATCAGACGATCTCGATCTCGTGTGCTCAACTTTAGCATCTCCTCGCTCCGTGGCAGGTGTCGCCGCCAGTGTGGGCGAACCTGCCCCGAAGGAGGACATTTCTATTTCAACCAACCCGGACATTTCTACTTCAACGCTACATCGACGGAGATGCGGGGCCTACACGTAATCCCCATCTCCCGCTACCTTTCTGCGCATCTCCCCCCGCTCCACCCCTGATCCACGTCTCCGAAGATGATCCGCCGCGCCCTCCCCGCGCTCGCCCTGGCGTGCGCCGCCGCCTGCGTCGATGCCGGCCGCGGCGCTCAGATCGCGCCCGCCGCCAGCGCGTTCCTCGAACCGCGCGGTGCGCCGTCGTCTCCGGCCGTGTCGACGCAGGCGGACGCGTTCCTGGTGTGGTCGGCGGATTCGGCGGCGGCGGAGACGGTGTGGCTGGACGCGGGCGGCCGCGCCGTGGCCCAGCGCCCCGAGGTGGTGATCGCCGCGGGCGGGGCGATGTGGACGTGGCGGAAGGGCACGGGCATGGCGAAAGGGATCGAATGCCAGTGCATGCAGAAGCACGACTTCGATCCCGGCGCGCACTGCCCGGCCCAGGCGCAGGTGGAGGTCGCCGACGTCGTGGACCTGGTGAGCGGGCGCCGGGCGTCGCTCCTGGCCGTGCCGGACAGCGTGGAAGGAATGGCGCCGGTGGAGCAGCGTGCCGAGCCGCTGTCCAGCGCCGGCCCGTTCCTCTTCGCCGTGGTCCGCAGCTACGCCAACGCGTGTGGCGCGCACGGGTCCGAGGGCGTGGAGAAGCCCGTGTTCGACCTCTCCGCGGAGGCGAGGGAGACGGACCTGCTGGGCGGCGACACGGCGGCGGTGCTGGCGCGCGAGGGCGCGGCCGCACGCCGCGCGCTGGAGCAGGCCGGCGACGCGTGGACGCCGCTGCAGGAGTTCCGCCTGTCCGCCGTCGAGGCGCGGTGGACGCCGGCGGGCGCGCTGGAAGTGGGCTATCGCTTCTCCGCCGGCGCCTGCTACGCGTGCACCGATGGCGAGTCGAGCGCCTACAACACCTCCACGCTCGTCCCCGCGCAATCTCCGCCCGCGAAGCTGGCCGCGTGGATGCAGGCGCCCGAGGCGGTGCGGCGCTGGTGGCGCGAGCATCCTCCGCGCGAGCACGCCGGGTGGAGCGCCGCACCGGCGGACGGGCTCGCGCGCTTCCGGTCACCGTGACGCGTATTCGACCGGGACGGTATTGACGGCGGAGGGCGAGGGGCCGAGCTTGGCGGCGCCGGTGCACGAGCGTGTGCCGGCGCGCTTGTTTGCCGCAGACGATCGACGTGACGCAAGACGAATCTCGCCCGCTCCGGCTGGGCCACATCATCTACAGCAACTGCTTTCCCGTCCACGCGCGGCTGATGGACTGCGGCGCACCGGAGGGGATCACCCTGACCGAGGGCACCCCCGGCGTGCTGAACGGGATGCTGGAGCGCGGCGAGATCGACGTGGCGCCGTCGTCCAGCATCGAGTACGCGCGCCACGCCGACCGCTACCGCATCCTTCCCGACCTGGTGATCGGCTCGCGCGGGCCGGTGCGCAGCATCCTCTTCCTCTCCCGCCGCGACCCGGCGGAGCTGGGCGATTCGGCCGTCGCCATGCCGACCGCGTCGGCCACGTCGGTGGTGCTGCTGAAGATCCTGCTGGCGAAGAAGTGGGGCGTGCGGCCGCGCACCTTCTGGTTCGACCAGGCGCGCGACGACGCGTTCGAGCAGGGCGCCGACGCCGCGCTGTTCATCGGCGACGTGGCGCTGCGCGACAGGCTGCACGCCGAGATGCCGTTCCGCTACGACCTGGGCCAGGTGTGGTGGGAGATGACGGGGCTGCCGTTCGCCTTCGCCGTGTGGCAGGCGGCGGGGGGATCGGACGCGCAGCTGCGGCGGCTGCACCGCGTGCTGCTGGAGTCGCGCGCGTACGGATGCGGGCACCGCGCCGAGCTGGCCGCGCGCTGGGCGCCGCGCTTCGGCTTCACCCCCGAGTTCCTGGACGCGTACTGGGCCGGCCTGTCGTTCGACCTCGACGGGGCGATGATCGAGGGGCTGCGCACCTACTACCGCCTGGCCGCGGAGATCGGCGAGATCGACCGCGCACCCGAGCTGCGCTGGGTGGACGCCGGGTAGGCGATCGCATCTCGCGTGAGATGAAGACGCGGGCACCCGGCCGGTCGCGCTGGGTGCCCGCTTCGTCATGGGGATGCGCTTCGCGGCGATGCGCTCACGGCCGCTGGTTCGCGAGCGGCGACCGGGGGACCAGCGTGGCGGCCACCTGGAAGCTCCCCGCCTGCGCGCCGGTGAGCGTGCGCGTGGTCTGATAGCTTCCCGTCGCCGCGGCGTCGCTCGGCGCGATGGAGAGATCCTGCCGGTCGCCGCCCTCCATCCCCACCACCGACGGCGTGCGGTTCTCCAGCCGCACGGCCACCGTGCTGTCGATCCCCTCGAGTCCCGTCACCTGCACCGTGAGCGTGGTGCGCTCGCCGCGCAGCAGGCTGGTGCGCGGCGCGCTCAGGCGCACGCCGATGCTGCGGTACGGCCCGCTCGCCGTCCCCTCTCCCTCGCGCAGCTCGATCTGCGTGGGGCCGGGCCGGTCATCTCGCGCGGGCTCTCCACCACCAGCTTGCGCGGCGACTCCGCCAGCGGACGAACCGGGCGCCCGCCCACGCCCACCCTGGTGTTGTCAAAGCTGCCGTCGAACGGGCCCGGGATCTCCAGCGGCTTCCCCTGCTGGCCGATGCGCGGAAGCTGCCAGCTCTCCGGGCGCGGCGCGTCGTTCGGGGGATGGGGCACGGCGCCGGCGACGGGCACCTCCGCCCGCGCCACCTCGCGTCCCGAGCGGTCGCGCAGCACGGCGGCCGCCATGCCGCCGCCCAGCGCCGCGGGAATCGTCCATCTCAGCACGCGCGCGGAGACGGCCGTGCGCGACTCTCCCATCTCCACCACGTAGCCGTTCAGCTCGTCCTCGGCGCGCCGGCGCTCGCGGTCGCCGCGGCCCTCCGGCTCGGCCACGACGGTGCCGGAGATCACGTCCCCCGCCGCCATGTCGTCGGGGAGGCGCACCACCACGCGCCCCTGCGGCACCGCGAAGGTGGCCGTGTGGAGCCCGGCGCCGGTGACGGCGCGCGCCTCCTGCGCGCGCATGGGATCCGCCGCCAGGGTGAGGAGGGCACAGCAGAGGGGGATGGAGACGCGATGCATGGTGCACCTGCCTTTCCGCGTGGCGGCCGGAACGGCGACGGCGCGGGCCGGGACGTCGTCCCCGGTCCGCCACGACAGGTGTCCGGGCGAGCGTCGATTCGCTCGCTCGCGATGTGGATCGCTCCCGGTCACGCGCCCGAGCGGCTACGCGGGAGGGAGGCGCCGGAGGGCGGGGCGCGCGGAAGAGCGCGGGCGTCGCGGCGCGGGAGGCGGCGGGGGCGTGGATGCGCGCCCCGCTGCAATTCTGCGGAGGCCGCGCGACGGCGCAAGAAAACGTTTGGGCGCCGCACCAAACACTTGACGATGCGCGGCGCCGCGCATAAACAATCCATCACCGCAGACGATCCATCACCGGCGCCCCGCCCCCCCCGCCCCGAGCTCTCCCGGAGAACGGACGAATGCGCTCCCGCGCGCTCCTCGCCATCCTCGCCCTGGCCCCGCTCCTTCCGCAGCGCGTGAACGCCCAGCGGCCGCCCGCCGACACCGCGTGGGCGCTGGCCGCGCCCGTCACCTACGCGGGCGACCTGCCTTGCGCGGAGTGCGCGGCCATCCACCGCACCCTCACGCTGCGCCCCGACGGCAGCTACCTGAGCCGCGACGTGTACCGTGGCGCCGCGGGCGACACGGCGGAGATGGCGGAGATGGGGCGCTGGAGCGTGACCCCCGACGCGCGCCGGCTGACGCTGCGCGGCGGCGGCGCGCCGATGCACTTCGCCGTGCGCGGGCCGGCGACGCTCCGGATGCTCGACGCGGACGGGAACGAGATCGCCAGCCGCACGCAGTACGACCTGGAGCGCGCGGCCGAGGCCGACACCTCGTCGCCGGCGCTGCCGTTGCTGGGCGCGTTCGCGTACATGGCCGACGCAGCGACCTTCGTCGACTGCGCCAGCGGGGTGCAGCTGGGCGTGCCCGCCGCGGGCGACTTCGCCTCGCTGGAGCGCGCGTACCAGCAGGCGCAGCACGCGCCCGGCGCCGCCGTCCCCGTCCGTCTCCAGGGCCGCGTCACCCCGCGCCCCGCCGGCGAGGAGGGCGCCGGCGGGGTGCTGACGGTGGAGCGCTTCACCGAGCTGCAGGCCGACGCGCGCTGCCCGGCGGCGGACGCGGGCGCGCGGCTGGAGGAGGGGACGTGGACGCTGGCCGACGTGGGCGGGATGGCGCCCGCCGCCGGAGAGCCCGCGCCCACGCTGGCCCTGCAGCCCGGCGAGCGCACCGCCAACGGCTTCGCGGGGTGCAACCAGTTCTTCGGGCGCTACCTGCGCCGCGGCACCGACCTGCGCTTCGAGGCGCTCACCACCACGCGCATGGCGTGCGACGCCACGGCCGCGCTGGAGGCGCGCTACCTGGCGGCCCTGCGCGCCGCCACCCGCTTCGAGCTGGGCGCCGACGACTCCCTCACCCTGTACGCCGGCGGCCGCCTGCTCGCCACCTTCGTGCGGATGTGAGCCGCCGGGATCCCCCGAAGCAGGGGATCCCATCCCGGTCCAGAATCCGCTCTCGCTCCTTTGATGCCGCCGACGGCACACTGCTGTATCCGCTCCGCCTGACGTTCCCCTCCTTTCCGCTCCTTATCCCGCCTTCGGGTCAGCGCGTTCATTTCGTTCCTATCATACAACTCTGGACACCCGCCGAGTTCCGCTCCCGTCCTAGTTCCGAATTTTGTCCCGTCTGTTTCCGTCCACTTCAATTACAGGTACAAACCTTTGCGAGAAGGGTACTTAGATGAACAAATGGGCAGAGTGCACCCAATCCACGCTGCGGCTCTGCTCCTTGGGCGGCATGCATGTTGCGCAAGGTGCACGCCCTCATTCCGGACAGTGTCCGGAAGTGCCGTCGAATCGATTTTGCGATTCTGGAGAATGCTCAGCACGCCCCCTCCCGCGGAGGCCGCCGAGGCGGCGGAGCTCCGCGGACGGATCTTCACCGACCTGGACCGGCTGGCCTTCGCGCTGGAGATGGAGGCCGCGGCGCTGCTCGAGCTGGGGCGCGAGGCCGAGGCCGGCCGGGTGCAGGAGCAGCGGCTGGGGGTGCGGCTGGCGCAGCGGCTGGTCGCGGGCGTGTGGGCCGACGAGGTGAACGGGCGGCTGCAGCGCTGGGCCGCGGAGTACGACGCCCGCCTGGCGCCGCCGGCGCCGGTGGCCGCGGGCTGAAGGAGCGGGACCGGGAGCCGCGCGCTCCTGGGCACAGACGGGGCCGGTTGACGGGAAACTCACGCATCCGGCCGCACGCGACCCCACCGTCGCCCGGGTGTGTCGACGTGGCGGCGGTTCGCGTGAAAGGCAGTCCCCACCCGGCGGGATTGCTACCAAAGTGGTCCGGATCTCGCGTTTACCTCGTCCTCTTTTTCTCCAGGAGGACGACGAGAAACGTGTTTCGGGGAACGCGGCGAATCCGCCTTCGCGTTTGCCAAGGTGCGTAGAGGATACGCGGCAGGGGCCGCGCGACAATCGAACAGCGGGAGGAGCTTCAGTGGCTCGCAAGGTACTGGTGACGGGCGGGGCGGGGTTCGTGGGAAGCCACTTGGTGGACGAGCTGCTCGCCCGCGGCGACACGGTCCGCATCTTCGACAACCTCGACCCGCAGGTGCACGGACCCGCGCGGCGCAGGCCGGCCTGGGTTCCCGAAGACGCGGAGTTCATCGAGGCCGACGTGCGCGACCGGGACGCGCTCCGTCGGGCGCTCTCCGGCGCGGAGGTGGTCTACCACCTGGCGGCCGCGGTGGGCGTGGGCCAGTCGATGTACCAGGTGGCCGACTACACCGAGGTCAACACCATGGGCACGGCCCACCTCCTCCAGGCGCTGGTGGACGACCGAGGCGTCGTCGAACGGCTGGTGGTGGCCTCGTCGATGTCGATCTACGGCGAGGGGCGCTACGTCCGCCCCGACGGGCGCGAGCCGCTGACCGGCGCCCGATCGCTCGACCAGCTGCGCACGCACGACTGGGAGCTCCGCGACCCCGACGGCGTCACCCTCCGCCCCGTTTCCACCGACGAGTCCAAGCCGCTCGACGCCACCTCCATCTACGCGCTGACCAAGGCCGACCAGGAGCGCATGGTGCTGATGATCGGCGGCGCGTACGGCATCCCGAGCGTGGCCCTGCGCTTCTTCAACATCTACGGCCCGCGCCAGGCGCTCTCGAACCCGTACACCGGCGTGGCCGCCATCTTCTCGTCGCGCCTGCTGAACGGCCAGCCGCCGCTGGTCTACGAGGACGGCGAGCAGCGGCGCGACTTCGTGAGCGTGCACGACGTCGTGCAGGCGCTCCTTCTCGCGGCGGAAGAGGAGGCCGCGGTGGGGAAGGCCTTCAACGTGGGCTCCGGCCGGGCCGTCTCCGTGCGCGAGGTGGCGGAGACGCTGGCGTCGGTGATGGGAACGGAGATCGAGCCGGAGGTGACGGGAAAGTACCGGGTGGGCGACATCCGCAACTGCTACGCGGACATCTCGCTCGCCCGCGAGGTGCTGGGCTACGAGCCGCGGGTGGCGTTCCGCCCAGGGATGGAAGAGCTGGTGGGATGGCTTCGGGAGCAGGAGCGGCCCGACAGCGCGGTCGAGGCGCACGCCGCCGAGCTCGCCGCGCGCGGACTCACGCTGTGAGGGAGATCGAGACGATGAAGGGGAAGCGCGACCATGTGCTGGTGACCGGCGGCGCCGGGTTCGTGGGCTCGAACCTGGCCGACGCGCTGCTGCGCGACGGCCACAGGGTGATCGTGGCCGACAACTTCAGCCGCGAGGGCGTGCGCATGAACGCCGCGTGGCTCAAGCGCCGCCACGGCGAGCGCGTGCGCATCGAGACGGTGGACGTGCGCGACGGCGCCCGCATCCGCGCGCTGGTGCGCGAGAGCCGGCAGGTCTTCCATCTGGCCGCGCAGGTCGCCGTCACCACCTCGCTGGTAGACCCCGCGGCGGACCTGGAGACCAACGTCCTGGGCACCTTCAACGTGCTCGAGGCCGCGCGCACCATGCTCGATCCCCCCTCGATCCTCTTCACCTCCACCAACAAGGTCTACGGGGGGATGGAAGACGTTCCCGTGGCGCTGGACGGCGACCGCTACGTGTACGCCGACGGGCGGCGGGGGATCGGCGAGGACGCGCGGCTGGACTTCCATTCGCCCTACGGCTGCAGCAAGGGCGCGGCCGACCAGTACGTGCACGACTACGCACGCATCTTCGGGGTGCCGACGGTGGTGTTCCGCATGAGCTGCATCTACGGGACGCGGCAGTTCGGCACGGAGGACCAGGGATGGGTCGCCCACTTCGGCCGCGCGATGCTGCGCGGCGAGCCGCTGACCGTGTACGGCGACGGCTGCCAGGTGCGCGACATCCTGTGGATCGACGACCTCGTGCGGGCGATGCGCCTGGCCACGGAGCAGATCGACACGGTGGCGGGCGAGGTGTTCAACCTCGGCGGCGGGCACCGCAACGCCGTGTCCGTGCGCGGGGTGATCGAGGGGCTGGGCGGCATCACCGGCGCGGAGGTGACCGTGACCTGTGCGGATTGGCGGCCGGGTGACCAGAAGATCTACGTCTCCGACACCTCGCGGGCGGAGCGGGTGCTGGGGTGGCGCGCGGAGACGGGGTGGCAGGAGGGGCTGGAGAAGCTGGCCGGCTGGCTGCACGAGGCCAACCTCGATACGCCGGCCGTGCCGCGCTCCGTGGTCCCCGAGCGCCCCGTCCGGGCGAAGGCGGCGGCGGCGGTCTGATCGACACTGAATCGACACCTCTTCGACGACCCGACGACGCACGGATGCTGACCGCGACCGACACGATGAAGGCGGCCCGGCTGACGGGGCCCGGACAGGTGGTGCTGGAGGACGTGGCGCTCCCCGAGCCGGGGGCGGGGCAGGTGCGCATCCGCCTGGAGGGATGCGGCGTCTGCGCGTCGAACCTCACGCTGTGGGGCGGGGCGGAGTGGATGAAGTATCCCACCGACCCCGGCGCTTTGGGGCACGAGGGATGGGGCGTGATCGACGCGCTCGGCGACGGCGTCGACGGACTGTCCATCGGCGACCGTGTGGCGGCGCTCAGCTACAACGCGTACGCGGAGTACGACGTGGCGGACGCGGCGAACGTGGTGCCGCTGCCGCCGTCGCTCGACGGAAAGCCGTTCCCGGGCGAGCCGCTGGGGTGCGCGCTGAACATCTTCCGCCGCAGCGGCATCTCCAGCGGGCAGACGGTGGCCATCGTGGGCGCCGGCTTCCTCGGCGCGCTCCTCGTGCGGCTGGCGAAGGAGGCGGGCGCGCGCGTGATCGCCATCTCCCGCCGCCCCTTCTCGCTGGAGGTGGCGCGCGGGATGGGCGCGGACGAGTTGGTTCCCATGGACGACCACTGGCGGATCGTCGAGCGGGTGAAGGCGCTGACCGGCGGCGTGCTCTGCGACCGGGTGATCGAGGCCGTGGGGAAGCAGTGGCCGCTCGACCTTGCCGCGGAGCTGACGCGCGAGCGGGGGCGCCTGGTCGTGGCGGGATACCACCAGGACGGGCCGCGGCAGGTGAACATGCAGCTGTGGAACTGGCGCGGGCTGGACGTGATCAACGCCCACGAGCGCGACCCGCGGGTGTACGTGGACGGCATCCGCGCGGCGGTCGACGCCGTCGCGAGCGGCCGGCTCGATCCCACGCCGCTGTACACGCACACCTTCCCGCTCGACCGGCTCGGCGACGCGCTGGACGCCACCCGCGACCGGCCCGACGGCTTCCTGAAGGCGCTGATCACGAACTGAAGGGTCTCACGCAGAGGCCGCAGAGGTCGCAGAGGGATACGGAGTCGGCGGTGAGTTCTCTGCGTCCTCTGCGGCCTCTGCGTGAGCCATCGAGATAGCCGGAACCTGCACCGAACCTGACCGACCGTGACCGACGTTTTGATCGCACCCGCGGACGAGCTCGCGCATTCGGGCGCCACGGAGCTGTCCACGCCGCGCCTGGGGTTCCTGGGCGTGGGATGGATCGGCCGCCACCGCATGGAGGCCATCGCCAACGCGGGGGTGGCGGAGGTGGCCGCCATCGCCGACACGGCGCCGGAGATGATCGCCGCCGCGCAGGAGACGGCACCCGCGGCCGAGGTCGCCGCCGGGCTGGACGCGCTGCTGGAGATGGGGCTGGACGGGATCGTCATCGCCACGCCCAGCGCGCTGCACGCGGAGCAGTCGGTGCGCGCGCTGGAGGCCGGCGTGGCGGTGTTCTGCCAGAAGCCGCTCGGCCGCACCGCCGCCGAGGCGCGCCGCGTGGTCGACGCCGCGCGCGCCGCGAACCGGCTCCTCTCCGTCGACTTCTCCTACCGCTTCACCGAGGGGATGCGCGCCATCCGCGAGCGGGTGCGCGCCGGCGAGCTGGGGAAGGTGTTCGCCGTCGACCTCGTCTTCCACAACGCGTACGGGCCCGACAAGGACTGGTTCTACGATCCCGCGCTCTCCGGCGGCGGGTGCGTGATGGACCTGGGCGTCCACCTGGTCGACCTCGCGCTGTGGACGCTCGGCTGGCCGCCGGTCGAGTCCGTCTCCAGCCGACTGTTCAAGGACGGCGCGGCGCTCGGCCCCTCCCCCGGCGTCTGCGAGGACTACGCGATGGCGATGCTCGGGCTGGAGGGCGGCGCCACCGTCTCGCTCGCCTGCTCGTGGCGCGTCTCCGCGGGGCAGGACGCGGTGATCGGCGCGGCGTTCTACGGCACCGGCGGCGGCGCGGCGCTCAGGAACGTGGGCGGGTCGTTCTACGACTTCACCGCCGAGCTCTACCACGGCACCGCGCGCGAGACGCTGGCCTGTCCGCCCGACGCGTGGGGCGGGCGCGCGGCGGCCGACTGGGCGCGGCGCCTGGCCCAGGGCGAGCGCTTCGACCCGGCGTGCTGGCGGCTGGTGGAGGTGGCCGAGGTCCTGGACCGCATCTACGGGCGATGAAGATCCTGCTCACCACCGACACCGTCGGCGGCGTGTGGGACTACACCGTCACGCTGGCGCGGCGGCTCGACGCGATGGGGTGCGAGGTCCTGATCGCCGTCATCGGCGAGCCGCGCGACGAGCGGCTGGCGCGCATCCCCGCCGGCGTGCAGGTGACGTCGCGCACCTATCGCCTCGAGTGGATGCGGGACGCGGCGGACCACGTGCGGGCGGCGGCGCGGTGGCTCCGCGAGCTGGCGCAGCTGTGGGCGGCCGACGTGGTCCATCTCAACCAGCTGGCCTACGCGGCGTTCGGCTTCCCCTGCCCCGTCGTCACCGCCGTGCACAGCGACGTGCTGTCGTGGTGGGCGCACGTCCACGGCGGCGACGCGCCGACCGAGTGGGCCACCTACGCCCGCTGGGTGAGCGACGGCATCCGCGCCTCCGACGCCGTCGTCACCCCCACGCGCTACCAGTCCGCCCTGCTCTGGCGCCACTACGGCCTGCACGCCACCCGCGTCATCTACAACGGCGTGGAGATGGGAGATGACGAGCCGCCGGCGAAGGGCGAGCCACTGGTGCTCTGCGTCGGCCGCGCGTGGGATGAAGGCAAGGGCGTCGACCTCCTCGACGAAGCCGCGGGGATGCTGGGCGAGGGCGCGCCGCCCATCCACCTGCTCGGCGAGACCGTCGCCCCGCACGGCAGCGTGTTCGAGCCGCGCCACGTGACCGCGCACGGCCGCGTGGAGCGCGCGGAGGTGGACGGGTGGATGCGCCGCGCGACCCTCTACGTCGCCCCGTCGAGATACGAGCCGTTCGGGCTGGCGCCGCTGGAGGCCGCGCTGCACGGCTGCGCGCTGGTGCTGAGCGACATCGGCACCTTCGGCGAGCTGTGGAACGGCTGCGCGGACTTCTTCCCCAGCGGCGACGCGGCGGCGCTGGCCGACGTGCTGGCGCGGCTCGCCGGCGACCCCATGCGCATCCGGCGGCTGGCCGAAGGCGCGCGCAAGCGGGCGCTGCGGCGCTACGGCGCGCGGCACATGGCCGGGGAATACGTCGCGCTCTACCGCGACGTCATGGCCGCACCCGAATTCCGGCGATCGGTGGCGTAGATGCGATTCGTCTTCTTCATCCACAGCGCGGTCAGCGACTGGAACCACGGCAACGCGCACTTCCTGCGCGGGCTGATGAGCGCGCTGGTCCGCGGCGGGCACGCGGTGGCGTCGTACGAGCCGCGCCGCGCGTGGTCGTTGGAGAATCTCCTCGCCGACCACGGCGTGGCGCCGGTGGTGGAGTTCGCGCGCGCGTATCCGGAGATCGACGTCCGCACCTTCGATCCCGCGTCGCCGTCGCTGGCAGAGGAGCTCGCGGCGGCGTGCGCGGGCGCGGACGTGGTGATGGTGCACGAGTGGAACGATCCCCACGTCGTCAATCTCCTCCCGTCGGTGGCGAGGGAGGCGGGGGCGCTCTCGATCTTCCACGACACGCACCACCGGCCCTGGAGCCAGCCGGACGCCATCGCCCGCTTCGACCTGCGCGCGTACGACGGGGTGCTGGCCTTCGGCGACGTGCTGACGGAGATCTACCGCGCGCGCTTCGGGGTGGAGCGCGCGTGGACCTTCCACGAGGCCGCCGACCACCTCCGCTTCCGCCCGCTCGACCGGCCGAAGGCGCAGGACGTGGTGTGGATCGGCAACTGGGGCGACGAGGAGCGGACGCAGGAGTTGCGCGGGTTCTGGCTCGATTCGGCGCGCGCGCTGCCGGAGCTGAGGTTCGTCGCGCACGGGGTGCGCTACCCGGAGTACGCGCTGGCGGAGCTGGCGGACGCGGGGGTGGAGTTCCGCGGGTGGGCGCCGTCGGCGCAGGTGCCGGAGGTGTTCGCGCGCAGCCGGGTGACGCTGCACGTGCCGCGGCGCGCGTACGTCGACGCGCTGGCGGGGATCCCCACCATCCGCGTGTTCGAGGCGCTGGCATGCGGCATCCCGCTGGTCTGCGCGCCGTGGGACGACGCGGAGGGCCTCTTCCGCGCGGGCGACTACGCCGTGGCCGCCACCCCCGCGGAGATGCGCGACGCGCTCCTGCGCCTGGCGCGCGACGAGGACGCCGCCCGCGCGCAGGCCGAGCGCGGCCTGGAGACGATCCTCGCGCGCCACACCTGCGAGCACCGCGCCGCGCAGCTGCTCTACATCGTCGGCGAGCTGGGCGCGGCGGGGAGCGCGGGTGGGATGGGAGAGACTGCCGGCATTTCGGGGCTTGGAGACACCCTCCAGGTGTCATCCTGAGGCAGCCGCCGACGAGACCTTCGGCGTGAGCGATACCGGGCGGCTGCCGAAGGATCTCGCCGCGTGCGAGCGAGGCAAGCGTTAGCGCACAGGGGCAGACCCCCTGCGGTTGGAAAGTAGATCCTTCGGGAGCGCGCAGGTTGCGGTGTGGACGCTGGTTCCGCGCCGCGCTCCCTCAGGATGACACCCGTTGGGGTGTGCGAGAACGAATCATCATCAATCTCACAAAACGGCGGGAGGCCGCGTGGAGCTGACCTTCTTCGGATCGTCCCTCGTCTCCAGCTACTGGAACGGCGCGGCCACGTACTACCGCGGGCTGATCCGCGCCCTGGCCGCGCGTGGGCACCGCATCACCTTCTGCGAGCCGGACGCGTACAGCCGCCAGCAGAACCGCGACCTGGTCGAAGATCCGGACTACGCGCGGGTGATCGTCTACCGCAGCGAGGCGGAGCGCGACGCGCTGGTGGAGCAGGCGTTCGCCACCGGCGACTGGGTGATCAAGTGCAGCGGCGTGGGCGTGTGGGACGCGGAGCTCGAGGCCGCCGTGGCCGAGCGCTCCGGCGGCGGCGCGCGCACCGCGTTCCTCGACGTGGACGCGCCGGCCACGCTCGCCCGCATCGCCGCGGACGAGGGGGACGCGTTCCGCGCCTGCATCCCCCGCTACGACCACGTGTTCACCTACGGCGGCGGCCCGCCGGTGGTCGCGGCGTACACGGCGTGGGGCGCGCAGGGGTGCACCTGCATCTACAACGGCCTCGATCCCGAGGAGCACCGGCCGCTGGAGATGGCCGCGCACCCCGGGTTCGACCTCCTCTTCATGGGCAACCGCCTGCCGGACCGCGAGGCGCGCGTGGACGAGTTCTTCTTCCGCGCCGCATCCCTGTCTCCCGACCGGCGATTCGTGCTCGGCGGCGAGGGGTGGGGCGACAAGGCGATGCCGGCGAACGTGACGTATCTCGGCCACGTGCCGACGCATCGCCACAACGAGGTGAACGCGTCGGCGCGGCTCGTCCTCAACATCCACCGCGAATCGATGATCGAGAACGGGTGGAGCCCGGCCACGCGGATGTTCGAGGCCGCGGGCGCCGGCAGCTGCCAGGTGACGGACGACATGCGGGGGATCGAGGAGTTCTTCGCGCCCGGCGAGGAGATCCTCGTCGCCGGGGACGGCGCCGCCGTGGCGGAGATCGTGGCGGCCACGACCGACGCGGACGCGCGCCACATCGGCGAGGCGGGGCGGCGCCGGGCGCTGGCGGACCACACCTACGCCCAGCGCGCCGAGCGCATGGACGCCGTGCTTCACGCCGCGGTGGGGAGCGTCGCATGAAGCTGGTCGTCTTCGGCCTCTCCATCTCCTCCAGCTGGGGGAACGGGCACGCCACCACCTACCGCGCGCTCCTCCGCGCCTTCGCCGCGCGCGGCCACGAGGTCGTGTTCTACGAGTGGAACGCGCCCTGGTACGCCGACAATCGCGATCATCCCAATCCCCGCTACGTCACCCTGAAGCTGTGGGATGATTGGGATGAGATCCGCGCGGAGGCCGTCGCCGAGGCGCGCGAGGCGGACGCGACCATCGTCGGCAGCTACGTGAACGGCGGCCCGCGGGTGATCGACGACCTGGCCGGGGCGGGCGTGGAGCCGCTGTTCTTCTACGACATCGACACGCCGGTAACGGTGGCGGCGCTGCGCAACGGCGGCACGGATTACCTGCGGCGCGACCAGGTGCCGCTGTTCACGCGCTACCTGTCGTTCACCGGCGGCCCCTTCCTGCGCCAGGTGGTGGAGGGCGAGCTCGGCGCGCGCGAGGCCGTGCCGCTGTACTGCTCGGTGGATGGAGAGCGCTATCACCCCACCACCCCCGACCGCGAGCTGGCGTGCGAGCTCGCGTACATGGGCACTTACGCGGCCGACCGCCAGCCCGTGGTAGAAAAATTTCTACTGCGCGTTGCGGAGAGGCTGCCGCGCAGGCGCTTCATCGTAGCCGGCCCGCAGTACCCGGCGGAGATGGCGTGGCCGGGGAACGTGCGGCACATCCACCACCTGCCGCCCCAGCGGCACCCGACGTTCTACAGCAGCGCGGCCTGGCAGCTGAACGCCACGCGCGCCGACATGGTGGCGGCGGGGTGGTCGCCCAGCGTGCGGCTGTTCGAGGCGGCGGCGTGCGGCGCGGCCATGATCAGCGACCGGTGGGACGGCCTGGACCACTTCTTCACCCCCGGCGCCGAGATCCTGCTCCCCGAAACGACGGAAGACGTCGTCGATATCCTGCGCAGCACGCACCCCGACGACCGCCGCGCCATCGGCGCCGCCGCCCGCGCCCGCATCCTGGCCGCCCACACCGCCGAGCACCGCGCCGAGGAGCTGGAGGCGTACGTGACGGAGGTGGTGGCGGCGTAGACTCGCACCCGTCCGATTGAGCCGATAATTTGCGGCGTCGCTGAACGTCTGATTCCACCATCTGGATAATCAGATGCAGCAAATCTATGCTAGATTCTCTCCTCACTTCGCTCTAGCCGACCATGCAAACTCCCGAAACGAAACACCTCGTCTTCCTGAGTCACAGTTCACGGGACGGTGCCGTCGTTCGGCGGATAAAAGACCTGCTGGTACATAGAACAGGCGGGACTGTGGCATTCTTCTGCTCCAGCGACAATGAAAGCATCCCGTTCGGCCGTAACTGGATAAACAAAATCCTTTCTTCGCTGGATCAGGCGGATCTGTTTTTCGCCTTCTTGTCCCCGAACTCACTGGGTTCCCAATGGATTTTTTTCGAGGCAGGGATTGCTCACCAGCGCGATATTCCGACCGTTCCTGTTGGCATAGCCGGTGTGGATATCGGAAAAGCTCCCCCACCCTTGGCCATCTTACAGGGATTCAATCTCATGCCGGATGGTCTCGAAAAGATGATGGCTGTGATTAACTCCACCTTTGGGTTCTCGCTTCCAACAGCATTTGATGATGCTGACTACAGCAGCCTTCGTGGAGAAACCGTTGAGACGATTTCGCTTGGTGACGGGACACACAGGTTCCAAGTTTTCTCAATAGATGACAACGGAGAGACACCGCATGAGCGGATCGCGGTACAAGTTCAAGGAACAACGATGACGGTGCGCTCTACCCAGCGAACCGAAGCATGGGAAAGTGTCGGCATCCTGGACCAGAACCGATATACTGGACGATTCAAGTATTCCCGTGGAGGTTCGCCCGAGGATGTGGGTAGTCACGATTTCGTTTGGAACGGGAGGGAATTCGTCGGTTCGGCCAAACTCGACAGCGGCAGATGGTACGTTGACAACCTGATCTGGCGGCCCATACGCGACTGATGAAGCGCCCATTCGCTAGCAGCTGCTCCGCACATCTCCCATGAAGATCAACGTCAAAATCCACCTCAGGCAGCTGCTCGACCTCGAGGATCCGCGCAACCTGAGGGCGTTTACGACGTCGCTGATGCTGGCGCTGCTGTTCGGCGCGCTCGCGTTTTCGACGTTGCTCTCCGTCGGTCTGCTCTGGGCGCTCCTCGGCGCCGTGCTGGCGATCGCGGCGACGATGATCTTGGTGCCGACAGCCGTGCTGTGGTTCGCGCACAGCGCCGCGCGCGGAGCCACGATGTTCGTCGCACCGTCAGGCAGCAGCACACCGTCGGCGGACGACTATTCGTACGAGAAGGCGCTGCTCGCGCGCGGGCAGGTGGACGCGGCGCTCGCGTCGCTGGAGGCGCGGCTCGCGAGCCGTCCCGACGACCCGGCGCTCTGCCTGTTCGTAGCGGACGTGTACGCCCGCGATGCCCGGGATCCCAGGAAGGCGGAGCGGCTGTACCTGCACGCGCGCGAGGTACCCGGCGCCTCGTCGGCCAACGACTACCTGGCCACGAACCGGCTGATCGACCTGTACATGGGCGCGCTGGACGAGCCCGTCCTCGCCGCCGCGGAGCTGGAGCACATGCGCGCCCGCCACGCCGGCACCACCGCCGCCGCGCACGCCGAGCAGGCGCTGCGCGCGCTCCGGCACTAGCCGCGGCGTCTCCGTCCCACGACTGGCGTCCGGCTCGTCTCCGCACCATCATCCCCCCGCCAGCTGTTCCCGATCTCCCATCTAAGAAACAGCACTCTCCCGCCCGGAGCACGAACGCGCATGCGCGAAATCCTGGTGTCGATCGTCGCCGCCGCGCTCGTCGCGGGCGCGGGGCGTCCCGCCGAGCGCCGGGACGCTGGCGGATGCCCGAGAGAGGTGCGACTGCTCGTCGTTGCCGGCCAGGACCTGGAGGTGACGCCGGGGGAAACACGCAGGCTGGAGCCGCCGCAGATCCTCGACGGGCCTTTCGGCAACAAGCCGCTCCCCGCCGGCTGCCGCGTGCGCTGGTCGGTGCGCGGCGGCGCGGCGACCATCGGCCGCGACGGCATCCTCCGCGTGCGGCCGGACGCGGCGCCGGGAGACACGTTCCAGGTGGTGGCGTCGGCGGCGGGGCAGACGGCTGCGGAGACGGCATACGTCGTGGACCCGGCGCCGAACCCGGTCGCCGGGAGGTGGGTGCTGCGCGAGCAGGAGGAGTGCGCCGACGGATCCACGCCGCACGAGCACATCCTGGCGCTGCTGCTGCGGCGGAACGGGCGGTACGCCATCACCACGCAGCCGTCGATGTCGGACTACGGCGCGTGGGGGCGGTACACCTACGACGCGGCCACCCACCGCCTGTCGCTCGGTCCCCCCGACGACTGGCAGGGCGGCCCCCGCGCGAACGACGAGTACCTCGCGCGCGTCGACGAGCGCGGGCGGCTGCTGGTGGAGAGGGTCTACGCGTCGCCCATCCGGCAGTGCCCGGTCACGCTGGACCGCGTGGAGCGCTGACGCGGATCACCCGCCGGCGATCTTCGCGTGCTCGGGGTGGTGGACGAGGTGCGACTCGATGCGGCGGTCGGGGACGAGCCAGATCAGCGCCACCAGCACGTAGATCGCATCGGCCATCCACGGCCGCACGAACGCCAGCCCGATGGCCGAGGCGTACAGCAACGGCGAGATCTTCCCCTTGATGTCGCGGCCGATGGCGGCGCGCAGGCGCGAGTGCGGCCCCTGCGCCGCGATGATCGTGCCCTGCAGCACGTAGTACGCGATGGCCGGCATCAGCATCACCACGCCGTAGATGGCCGTCGGCAGCACGTCGAGGTGGTTCTCGCCCAGCCAGGCGGTGGCGGCCGGGATCAGCGACAGCCAGAACAGCAGGTGCAGGTTGGCCCACAGGATCTTGCCGTTGATGTGCTCCGTGGTCTGCAGCATGTGGTGATGGTTGACCCAGTAGATGCCGAGATAGATGAAGCTCAGCGTGTAGGCCAGGAATCCCGGCAGCATGGTGCGCATCGCCGCGGCGTCGGCCCCGTGCGGGATCTTCAGCTCCAGCACCATGATGGTGATGAGGATGGCGATCACGCCGTCGCTGAACGCCTCCAGCCGTCCCTTCGTCATCGCCCTGCCTCGCAGGTTGAGGATCTTCGCGCCGCCGCATCGACTCCGTCCAATGTATCGGTGCGCGCAAGGATCACCCACGATCCTCTCATCCGAAGCTCCACGCTGTCATTCCCGAGCCTCCATGCTGTCATTCCCGAGCCTCTATGCTGTCATTCCGAGGGCGCTGCGCCTAATCGTCGGTGTGCGCCAAACTCTGGCGCCCGAGGAATCTGTGGCCGGCGTCCGAGCGACCGGCCGCCTGTGGCTCGGCAGCCGGCCACAGATTCCTCAGGCGCCACGGTTTCGGCATGGAGGAAAGGGTGACGCAGCGCCTTCGGAATGACATGCCTATTCCTTCCTTCAATGCACAGTTGATCCGCAATTTGGTGTCATTCCGAGGGCGCTGCGCCTGATCGTCGGCATGCGCCGAACTCCGGCGCCCGAGGAATCTGTGGCCGGCGTCCGCGCGTGATTGGGCTGTAGGCAATGACAGCGTTGGAGATTCGACTTCATCAAATCCTTACCATTCTGCTGTAACTCCGCGTATCGTTGTCGTCTCCAATCTCACGTCACCGCACGAGCAGGGATGCATCCGGGCGATGCGGTGTATCCGTATCACCTGATACGATTTAGAACCTTCGGGACGAGGACGGGGATGAGACTACGACTGGTTCGATCGATGTCCGGCATCGTCGCCGGCGCGGCGTTCGTGGCGGCGGCGGGGGCGTTCGCGGGGAGCGGAACGGCGGCGCCCATGCGGCCGGCCTTCGCGCGCGACACCGCCATCTTCGCCGGCGGCTGCTTCTGGTCGATGGAGAAGGCGTTCGAGCACGTGCCGGGCGTGGTCTCGGCCGTGTCGGGGTACGCGGGCGGGCGCGTGGCCAATCCCACCTACGAGCAGGTGGGCTCGGGGCGCACGGGGCACGCCGAGTCGGTGCAGGTGGTGTTCGATCCCGCGCGCACCAGCTACGAGAAGCTGCTGGACGTGTACTGGCACAACATCGACCCCATCTCCACCAACGGGCAGTTCTGCGACCACGGCCCGGAATACCGCAGCATCGTGTTCTACCGCAACGCGGCGCAGCGGCGCGCGGCCGAGGCGTCGAAGACCACGGTGCAGGCGCACTTCACGCGCCCGGTGACCACGGAGATCGCCGCGGCCACGCCGTTCTACGCGGCCGAGGACTACCACCAGGACTTCGCCGAGAAGAACCCGGGCCACTACAACGCCTATCGCCTTGGCTGCCGCCGCGACGCGCGCCTCCTCGCGCTGTGGGGCGACGCCGCCGGCGGGCAGAACTGATCGGGGGATGAAGATGAAGATCACGACCAGACACGCGCTCGCCGCGGCGGTGATGCTGCTCGGCGCGGCCGCCGTTCCCACGCACGCGCAGGCGCCGCGTCCGGCATCCGAACGCACGTACACGCGCCCGAGCGACGCCCAGCTGCGGCGGACGCTGACGCCGCTGCAGTACCAGGTCACGCAGCACGCGGCCACCGAGACGCCGTTCCGCAACGAGTTCTGGGACAACCACCGCGCCGGCATCTACGTCGACGTGGTGTCGGGCGAGCCGCTGTTCAGCTCGACGGACAAGTTCGACTCGGGCACCGGGTGGCCCAGCTTCACGCGGCCGCTGGAGCGGGCCAACATCCGCACGCGCGCCGACCACTCGTACGGCGAGCGCACCGAGGTGCGGTCCGCGCACGCCGACTCGCACCTGGGCCACGTGTTCGACGACGGCCCCCGGCCGACGGGGCTGCGCTACTGCATCAACTCCGCGTCGCTGCGCTTCGTCCCCGTCGACAGCCTCCAGGCGGCGGGCTACGGGAAGTATCTCCGCCTCTTCCGGCGGTAAGATCCAGGACAACAAGAGAAATTCTCACGCAGAGTCAGCAGGGTCAGCAGAGGACTTCAGCTGCTGACCCTGTTGACTCTGCGTGAGATTCATTGGGTGACCAGGCGCTGGGCGGCGACCCGTGCACCGTCGCGGCGCATCGCGGTGGCGATGGATCGGGCGCGGGCCGCCACGTTGGGGTGGAGAGCGTGCTCGAGCGCGCTTGTCAGCGACTCGGTCGCGCCCACGATGAGGTCGCACCCCGCGGCGGCCGCCGTGATGGTCTCGAACTGCGCGGCGACCGTGCCTTCCATCATCTGCCGCCGCTGCTCGGGCGTGGGCGGGGCCGCCGACGGGTTCGCCTTCCCCGTCGCGCGCAGCTCGGGGCCGATGGGGGTGACGGGGAAGCTGAGCCCTTCGATCCACGCGCGGAAGTCGGGCGGCACGCACAGGCGGACATCCTGGCCGAGCGCCCGCAGCTCCATCGCCAGCGCCACCAGCGGCTGGACGTCGCCCCGCGACCCGATCGTCGACAGCAGCACGCGCATCGAAATCCTCCCCTGAAAAGGCCGCTGTTCACCGGCTGATACCGGCTGCCGCGATTGATTGTGCATTCCGACCGGATGTCATTCCGAGTCGTACACCGCGCTGCGCGCGACCACGGAGGATGAAAGTCATAATCACCTGCACCACAACGACTTAGGCGATCTATTTTCTATTCAGCGGCGCCGCTGCTCCGAACCTTCAATCACGCCGATGCCGGGCGGCGCCCGAGGAATCTGTGGCCTGCGTCCGAGCGACAGGCGGCCTGTGGCTCGGGAGCCGTCCACAGATTCCTCAGGCGCCACGGCTCGGCATGGAGGACAGGACGGCGCGGCGCCTTCGGAATGACATGCCGATTCCTTCCTCCAGTGCACAGTTGACCCGGAGATTCGGCATGATTGGGCCACGAGTATGGATGGGCCCCGGGTTCTTGCCGCAAGTCTCCCCTCGTGATATATGCTGAATACAGCATCGCGCCGGAGCGGATCGCCGCTCCGGCGCGTTCGCATTTTCGGCGGACGAACATCGCCGCGTCAGGCCAACGATGTGCCGGACGCGGCGATAGATCCTTCGGCCTGCGACCTACGGCGCAGTCGCAGATTCGTCCTGACCGGCCTCAGGATGACGTCATCTGTTCAGCGTCGTCAATCCAGTCCGCGAAGGCGGACTTCCTGCCGTTCAGCGGTGGGTCTCAACCCACCGGCAACGCGTCACCGTACGCGCACCTTCACCCCATCCTTCACCTTGTCCGACGGGTAGAGGACGACGCGCTCGCCGGGGCGCAGGCCGCCGGCGACCTCGGCCTCCGCCTCGCCGCGCTGGCCGATGCGGACGGAGCGGAGGCGCGCGCGGCGGGCGTCCAGCACGAACACGCTCCACTCGCCGCCGGTGCGGAAGAGTGCGCTCACGGGCACCTTCACCACATCCCGTCCCTCCCACACCACGATGCGCGCCTCCACGCGGTAGCCGTCGCCCAGGGCCGCCGGCGCGGCGTCCAGGTCGGCGAAGACGCGCACGCGCTGCTCCTCCACGCCCAGCGCGGACACCTTCGTGAACGCCGCGGGCGAGACGGTGCGCACGCGGCCGCGCAGCGCCGGTCCGCCGCCCCACTCCTCGATCAGCACCGGCATCCCCGGGCGGATGCGGACGGCGTCGGTGGAGAGCACGTCCGCCGTCACCTCCAGCGCGCGCGCGTCGCCCAGCTCCACCAGCGGCGCGCCGGGGGCCACGGCGCGCTCGCTCCGCTCCGGCACCCGCAGCACGCGCCCGGCCACGGGGGAGCGCACCTCCGTCACCGTCGCCACGCCGACCGTTGCGGGGCTCGCGTCCGCCAGCGCGGCGCGGGCGCCGGAGAGCTCGGCCGCGGCGGTGCGGACGGCGGCCCGCGCGGCCTGCCAGTCGCGCAGCGCGGTGGCCTCGGCGAGCTCCGCCTGCTCGCGCGCGCTCTCGCTTATCGCCCCCGCGCCGGCCAGGGTGCGCGCGCGTGCGGCCTCGCGCAGGGCCTGCGCGTGCGCGGCCTGCGCCTGCGACGCCCGCGCGCGCGCCTGCGCCACCGCGGCTTCCGCCGCCGCCACGCGGGCGTCGCCCTGCCGCGCCGTCCGCGCGTCCAGCGGCGCCGCGGCGATGCTCGCGACCACGTCGCCCGCCGCGACGCGGTCCCCCTCCTCCAGCGCGATCCGCTGCAGCCGCCCGGCCACCGGCGCGGCCACCACGAAGCGGTCGTGCACGCGCGTCATCCCCTCCTCGTCCACCGTCACGCGCAGGTCGCCGCGGGAGATCGTGCCGACTTCCACGTCCACCGGCTCGGGACGCGTCCAGATCACCCCCATCGCCACCAGCAGCAGCGCGCCGAAGGCCAGGAGAACGCGCGAACGCAGCTTCTTCGCGCGCAACCCGCCGGGTCCACCCGGCCTCGGCGGCGCGGGAATCGTCGCCGCCGGCTTCGGCGCGGTGCGGAGCGGCGCGCGCTCCGGTGCGATCGTCGTCGACATCTCAGCCTCCCGCGCTCACTCGCGCGTCTTGAGCACTGCGATCATGTCCAGCCGCCCGATCCGCCGCCGCATCAGCATCCCCGCCAGCCCCGCCGCGCCCGCGACCACCGCCGCGGCGAACACGTAGGTGCGAGGGTCGATCACCAGGGGGATGCGGAACACCTCCACCCGGAACGCGGCCACCGTCATCATCCCCAGCAGCCAGCCCAGGACGCACCCCACGGGGATGCCGGCGAGCGTGACCGTGGCCTGCTCGCCCAGCAGCATCACCGCCACCTCGCCCTTCGTGAAGCCCAGCACACGCAGGCTGGCCAGCTCGCGCCCGCGCTCCGACAGGGCGATGCGTGCGCCGTTGTAGATGACGCCGACGGCGATGACCACCGCGAACGTCACCATCAGCGTGGTCTGCACGCGCATGTTGCGGGCGATGTGCTCCTCGAACCCCTGCACCATCGCCACGCGGGACTGGACGGCGCCCACACGCGGCATCCGCTTCAGCGCCGCGTGCACCTGCTCGTAGCGCGCGGGGTCCACGCGCAGGTACGCGCCCGATGCGGTGGGCGCGTCGCCCAGCGCGGCGTCGAGCGCGCGCGGGTCCATGTACGCGTTCAGCCCGAACAGCTCCTCCACCGCGCCGGCGACGGGAACGCGCAGCACCGGGCGGCGCCCCTCCAGCACCTCCACCGTCACCGAGTCTCCCGGCCGCACCCCCAGCACCTCGGCCAGCACGTCCGTCAGCACCACGCCGCCGGGCGGAACGACGGCAGCGTGGTGGCGCATGTCGAGGACGCGACGCAGCTCCGAGCCCGGCTGCAGCGCCGTCACCGCCGTCTGCCGCGCCGCGTTCGCCTGGCGGAGACGGACGGGGACGACGCGGAACGTCTCCACCCGCACCACGCCGGGAACGTGCGCCAGGTCGTGGCGGACGGAGGCGGGGCGGCCGGAGGCGAAGGCCACGGTCAGGTCCTCGCGCTGGGCGGCGCGGAACTGAAGGTCCATCATCGCCCGCACGGAATCGAACAGGAAGCTGCCGACCACCAGGACGGCGATCGACATCGCCACCCCCAGCGCGGAGAGGACGGAGCGCGCGGGGTAGCGCTCGAAGGAGCGGACGATCATCCGCCCGGCGGGGGTGAGCAGGCGGGAGAGGCCGATGCGCTCGATCACCCCCGGGCGGAAGCGCGCCGGCGCGTCCGGCCGCATCGCCTCCGCCGGTGGCAGGGAGACCGCGCGGCGCACGGCCGAGAGCGCGCCCACCACCGCCGCGCCGCCCGCCACGGCGATCCCGATCGCCACCAGCGGCCAGCTGAAGCGGTACTCGAACTCGGGGAAACGGAAGAACTCCTCGTACAGCTTCAGGTACTGCCGCCCCAGCCAGATCCCCACCGCCGTCCCCAGCGCCGCGCCGAGCGCGACGGCGACGAGGGCGAAGCGGAGATAGTGCATCCCCACGTCGCGGTTGGTGTAGCCGAACGCCTTCAGCACGGCGATCTCGTCGCGCTGCGTGCCGACGAGCCGAAGCAGCACGATGTGCAGGAGGAAGGCGGCCACGGCCAGGAAGATGGCAGGGATGATGGTCCCCGTGTAGCGGTTCTGCGACATCTCGTCGCGGATCACCCGGTCGCTCACCTGGTCGCGCCGGCCGTAGGCGCCGAAGCCGCCGTAGCGCGCCAGCAGCCGGTCGACGGACGCGATCACCTCGCTGTGGCTCGCGCCGCGGGCCAGGCGGAGGGAGACGGAGTTGAAGGCGCCCTGCATGTCGTACGCGGGCCCCAGCGCCTCGCGGCTCATCCACAGCACGCCGAAGCGCCTGCGGTCGGGAAAGGCCTGCCCCTCCTGCACCTCGTAGACGAACTCGGGAGAGACGGCGATGCCGGCGATGCGCAGCCGCTCCCACCGCCCGTTGATCACCGCGCCGATGCGGTCGCCGGGGCGCAGGTGGTTGGCGATGGCGAACCCCTCGCTGACGATGGCCTCGTCGCGCCGCCCGGGAGCGACCCATCGCCCCGAGCGCAGGTACAGGTCATCGAGGATGGGGACGCGGCGCTCGGGGATGGAGAGGACGCGCCCCGTGGCCACTTCGGCGAGCCCCGGCACGTCGAGGGTGACGTCGAGCGCCACGCGCGTCTGCACGGCCGCCACGCCGGGGATGCGGCGGATGCGCTCGGCCAGCGGCTCGGGCGCGCGCTTGCACGAGGTCCACACGTCGGCGAAGCGGAAGTCGGCGTAGAAGCGGTCGCGCGACACCTCGAGCGAGTCCAGCGCGCTGCCGGTGGTCACCACGGACATGGACCCGCACGCCACCACCAGGGCGATGGACACCACCTGCCCCCGCAGCCGCCACAGCTCGCGCACCAGCCTCCGCTCCATCGCCCGCATCTGCCCACCTCGCCGTTCGCGCTTCACACCGGATGTCCGCGCGGCCGCCGCCGGCCCCCTCCCCCCGGCCCCCTCCCCCGCTTCGCAGGGGCGGGGGAGAACTCAGCGCGAAGAGCCGAAGCCCGTGCCGCGCTGAGGTCTCCCCTCCCCCATCCCTCCCCCCTCGTGGGGGAGGGGCCGGGAGTGGGGGGGAGCCGGTGGCCACGCCATTCCCCGCCACTCACTCCTTCATCACCACTCCAGCTCGTCCGGCCGCTTCTTCGTCGCGTTGCGCGCCACGCCGCTGATGGTGCCGCTCGACATGCGGATCACGCGGTCGGCCATTGCGGCGATGGCGGCGTTGTGGGTGATGACGACCGTGGTCGTGCCCAGCTCGCGGTTCACCCGCTCGATCACCTCCAGCACCAGCCGGCCGGTGGAAAAGTCCAGCGCGCCCGTCGGCTCGTCGCACAGCAGCACGTCGGGGCGCTTGGCGATGGCCCGCGCGATGGCCACCCGCTGCTGCTCGCCCCCCGACATCTGCGCGGGGAAATGGTCCAGCCGGTCGCCCAGCCCCACCATCTCCAGCGCCTCCTCGGGCCGCATCGGCCGCTCGGCGATGTCGGTGACCAGCGCCACGTTCTCCCGCGCGGTCAGCGAGGGGATCAGGTTGTAGAACTGGAAGACGAACCCCACGTGCTCGCGCCGGAAGCGGGTGAGCCCCGCGTCGTCCGCCGCGGTCAGGTCGTGGTCCTCGAACCACACGGTCCCCGCGGTCGGCACGTCCAGCCCGCCCAGGATGTTCAGCAGCGTGGACTTGCCGCTCCCCGACGCGCCCAGCAGCACCATCAGCTCGCCGCGGAACAGGTCCAGGTCCACCTGCCGCAGCGCGTGCACGTCCACGTCGCCCATGGGGTAGACCTTGGTGACCCCGCGCGCGCGGAACACCGCCTCGCGCCCGCCGTCGAGCGTGGCGTCCGCCGTCTTTGTCGGTCGCTCGAGCATCTCCAGCAACGCCGCACCCTCCGCACGGGAACACAGGAGATCGGGAGATCCGGATCTCCCCGCCCGCAATCGTATTCTCCGCCGTCCCCAAGCACAGTCGGAAAGCGCCCGACCCGCGGTAAGGAGATGGCTTCGGCGGAGATGCGCGGTGGGGAATCGCCCCACCCGCGGCCGCGCGCAACCGACGACGCGCCCACCCGCTCCGGCCCCACACGGCGGACGCCGCCGCACAGCCATGTTCCCGGTGAGTGCGCGGGGGGCTGGCCCGCCCCCCCCGCCGCGCCGGCCGGTGCACGAAGTGCTGGCGCGGCCGGCGCGCCGCGAGCACTGTTCGAGGGCACGGCGGAAGGTCCGCCCACCACCCACCTGGGGAGGGCACGATGAAGGGACTTCGCTGGACGCTGGGCGCGGCGCTGGCGACGCTGGCGGCGTGCGCATCGACGCCAGAGCCGCGGGTGCCGGTGAGCATCAGCCCGGCCGACCTGTCGCGGCTGGGCGGCGAGTGGACGGGCGAGTACACCAGCCCGGCGACCGGGCGGAGCGGGAGCGTGGTCTTCCACCTGACCGCCACGGTCGACAGCGCGCACGGCGACGTGATGATGGTGCCGCGCGGGACCAACGCGCCGCTGCGCCGCGCGGCGTGGGACGGCCAGCCGCAGCAGCAGCCGCAGGCGCCGCAGCCGCAGGAGCTCACCATCCGCTTCGTGCGCTTCGAGGGCGACAGGGTTTCGGGGACGATGGACCCGTACACCGACCCGGACTGCAACTGCCCGGTGTTCACGCGCTTCGAGGGCACGGTGCGGGGGAACCGGATCGAAGGCACCTTCACCACGCGCGGCTCCACCACGGGCGAACCGGTGACGGGCACCTGGCACGCGGAGCGCCGCACGCCGTAGAGGGAAGCGAGGAAACGATGTGGACGGTGGAAGACGCGGTGCGCACCGCCCTCCTGCGCGACTTCACCGCGCGCAACGCGGGGCGGCTGACGCGGCTGGAGGAAGACGGCCCGGAGCTCGGCGCGCAGGTAGAGGAAAGCAGCACGCCGCTACGGGGGATCGCGTACGACCCGCACGGTCGCAGCGTGGAGATCATGCTGGGCGACCTGGGCACCCCCGAGGGTCACCTGACGCGCTCCATCGCCAACGTCGAGTCGGTGGACCTGGTGACGGACGCGCTCGGCCGCGACGCCGCCCTCCGCATCGCCCACGACGACGGCCAGACGCTGCTGCGGCTGGTGTACTGAGGGCCCTCACCCGAAAAAACGGAACGAGGCGTGACGGTACTGCTGTCACGCCTCGCCCCGTTTTTTCGACCTCTCCCAAAACCGACTGGGAGAGGTGACCTGCAAAAAAAACATCCTGCACGAGCCGCCGCCTCGTTATGCGCTGAGGTCTCCCCCTCCCCCAGTCAGTTTTGGGGGAGGGGGCCGGGGGGAGAGGGCCTCCGCGCCGGCATCCACGCCGACCTCCGCTCCCCGCGCGCCCCCATCCCCCGCCGTTGTCCCCCGCCGCCCGCATCCGTACCTTCCCGCCGCACCGGATCTCCAGTGCACTCACGCACTTCCGCACTCACGCACTTCGCCGCCGAATGCCAACGCCGCTCAGCATCTTCGCCATCACCGCGCCGGGGCTGGAGGCGATCTGCGCGGCGGAGCTGCGGGCGCTGGGAATCGACGCGGCGGCGGAGCCGGGCGGCGTGGCGTGGGAGGGCGCGGCGGACGACGTCTACCGCGCAAACCTCTGGCTGCGCACCGCCAGCCGCGTGGTGGTGCGCGCGGCCACCTTCCGCGCGCGCACCTTCATCGAGCTGGAGCGCCACGCCAAGCGCGTCCCGTGGGAGCGCTGGGTGGCGAAGGGACGGCCGGTGCGGCTGCGGGTGACGTCGAAGAAGTCGAAGCTGTACCACGAGGGCGCTATCGCCGAGCGGTTGCTGGGCTTCATCGACGATCGCGTGGGCGGGATCGGCACCGCGTCGGCGGAGAAGGGGCCGGAGGACGAGGCCGCGGAGACGGTGGATGCGCAGCTCTTCGTCGTCCGCGTGCTGCGCGACGAGGTGACGATCAGCGCCGACGCGTCCGGCGCGCTGCTCCACCTGCGCGGCTATCGGCGGGCGCTCGCCAAGGCGCCGCTCCGCGAGACGCTGGCCGCCGCGATGCTGCTCGGCGCCGGCTGGCGCGGCGACACACCCGTCGTCGACCCTATGTGCGGCTCGGGGACGATCCCCATCGAGGCGGCGCTGATCGCGCGCGGCGTGGCGCCGGGGCTGGCGCGCGCGGGCCGGGAGCCGCGCGCGTTCGCCTTTACCGCCTGGCCGGAGTTCCACGCCGGCGCGTGGGAGCGCATCGTCGCCGAGGCGCGCGCGGCGGAGCGGCCGTCGTCCCCCGTCCCCATCCACGGCTCCGACCGCGACGCCGGCGCCATCGACGCGGCGACGGCAAACGCGGAGCGCGCGGGCGTGGCGGACGACGTGCGCTTCGCGGTGCACCCCGTCTCCGCCATCGAGCCGCCGCCGGGACCGGGGCTGCTGATCGCCAACCCGCCCTACGGCGTGCGCGTGGGCGAGAGCGACGCGCTGCGCAGCCTGTACGCCGCGCTCGGCCGCACCGCCCGCGCCCGGTGCCCCGGCTGGACGCTCGCCCTCCTCTCGGCGGACCGGAAGCTGGAGGGGCAGGTCGGCCTCCCCTTCGCCGAGGTCTTCCGCACCAGCAACGGCGGCATCCCCGTTCGGCTGGTGACGACAACGGTTGGATGACACCATGACCCCGCCCCCCGACGTCATCCTGAGGCCGGCCAGACCGTAACCAGCGTCTGCTCGAGTGGTTGCAGGCCGAAGGATCTATAACCCGCGTCTGTACGCCAGCCTGCGCAACGCATCGATCATCGACTTGGCGCGTCGGCGTCTTGCCGGCTTTCTCCGGTCGAATCAACACTGGAAGGGCCGGCGCTCGCCCGAGCGCCGGCCCTTCATCATCTACCGAGATCCCCAAACCCTACGGGCGCGGCGCGGTCTCGGCGGGGTCGCCGCGGCGGGTCCAGATCACGATCAGGCCGCAGGTGGAGCGCTGGCCCAGCCACCGTCCGGGAATCTCGCTCGGCCCGCGGTACACCTCGATCCCCGCGATGTCGCCCGGCTTCACCAGGTTGTCCAGGTCCTGCTGCTCCACGCCCATGTTGTCCAGGATGATGCGCGGGCTGCAGTTGTCGCCGCCGCGGGTGATGGTGATGTTGTAGTGCGTCCCCCCCGCCGGCACCAGCCCCACCCCCGGCACCCCGCGGAACACCTCGCTCGTCTCCAGCGGCGCCCGCTGCTGGATCTCGTACTGCGTCAGGAACTTGCCGAAGCCGATCCGCTCGCGGTCGAAGAACCCCTCCTGCTCCAGCGCGCGGCTGTGCGGCGGCTCGCTCTTGGCCGTCACCCGTATCGGCTCCAGCTCCACGTCGCCGGTGCTGAGCTTGACCTCCACCTGCACCGTCTGCCGCAGCTGAACGTCCATCGGCTCCGAGGTGTTGGTGCGGTAGCCGATGCGCTGCGTGCGGATGCGGTACGCGCCCGGCGAGCGCAGCTCGAACACGAAGAAGCCGTCGCGGTCGGTGCGGCCGCGGTTCAGGGTGCGCCCGTCGGCGTTCAGCACCTCGACGATCACGTCCTTGATCGGCTCGTTGCTGGTGCGGTCCATCACCCGGCCGCCGATGATCTGCGCCGACAGCGGGCCGGCCGTGAAGAGCGCGGCCAGCGTCAGCGCCCATGTGAGCCATTTCGACTTCATACGTCCCGAGGAGTTGGGCAGAGAACGAAAGATGGAGATCCGGTGCGCCTTCGTACGTCCGAGCCGCGCCGCGGGTTCCCGCAGATGGCGATGCCGCAGGGAGATGGAAGATCGCACCGCGTCGCGATGAGCGGTAGCGTGGATGCCATCCCGAGCATCATCGCGACCCAAATGTCATCCTGAGGGAGGCGCCGCGCGAATTCACGACTGCGCCGACATCCGGCGCCGACCGAAGGATCTACTCGACCCCGCGGGGATGTCTGCCCTTCACGCGGATCTCGAGACGGGGCACGCAAGATCCTTCGGGCGCGGCAAGCACTTGTCGATACGAGAGTTCAGCGCCCGCGCCCTCAGGATGACATCGGGTCGCGCCGCCGCGATCTCACCGCGCGCCGGTAACGTGGCGCCACACCGCGGCGGAGATCTCGCGCGCGACGGGGGCGGCGTCCTTCGTCCTGCGGTAGCCGTGTGTCATCACCACCAGCACATATGGCGGGCGGTTTGAGGGGAAGACGATGGCCGCGTCGTGCGCGATCCCGGTGATCCACCCCGTCTTGTTGGCGGTGCGCGTCCCCGGCGGCAGCCCGGCAGGGATCATGTCGGTGAACTCCTGCCGCCCCAGGATCTCCACCATCTCCCGGCTCGCGGACGGAGACGCCGCGCGGCCGCCGGCAACGGCCTCCATCACCCGCATCAGCGCGTAGGCGCTCGTCGTGTTGTTCATCCCGGCGCGGAAGGCGGGGCCGTCTTCCACGCCGCGCAGCACGTGCATCTCCCCCGCCCCGATCCCCTCCATCGTCCGCGCGATGCGCCGCGGGTCGGCCAGGTCGATCAGCACGTTGGTGGCCAGGTTGCTGGAGCGCGCGATCATCAGCCCCACCAGCTCGCGGATCGCCACGCGCTGGCCGACGCGCGCGTAAAGCGAGCTGTCGCTGTCGTCCGCCCTGTCCAGCGCGTACGTGCTGCCGTCAGCGATGCTGCGGAACTCGTTGCGCACCGTCACTGAATCGCCCAGCGAGATCTCGCCGGCGTCGGCGCGGCGGAAGAGCTCCAGCATCACCGGCACCTTCATCGTGCTGGCGGCGTGCAGTGAACGATGTGCGTCCACCAGCAGCGAATCCCCCGTCGCCAGGTCGCGGAAGGCCACCGACACCTCCGCCGTGTCGCCCGCGTGCCGCCGGATGATCGCCCGCACCTCCGCCTCCAGCGAGGCGAGCCGCGGCGCCGGCCCGGCGGCGGGTGGCGGCGTGCACGCGGCGATCAGGATCGCCATCACGGCGGAAAGGATGGCTCGGATCATCGGGAGATTGGGGATGGGGATGGATGATGGAGATTGTATCGCGCGCGCACCTCGCCGCCAAGCCGCGGATGGCGCGGCGCGAGGGTTGCAGCGCCGGGGGATGAACATCTTGTGCACTCCGCGGCCGATGACCGATCACGAGCGCATCGCCCAAGCGGTGCGGAAAGCCCGCGTGAACTGCCTGGTGGCCGCCGCGCTCGTGCGTGGCGCCAGCAGGGCGGTGATCCGCGCGCGCGCCGCCGTCGCCGCGTCGCTGGTCACCCTCGCGCGCGTAAAGACCGCCCGCGACTGAAGCTCTCGCGCTCCTGAAATCGATCCGGGCCAGCCATCTCGCGATCCCGTCCCGACCCGCTTCCCTCCGCTTGCGCCATCCCCTCGATCGCCCCAAATCACCCCTTCCAGGTGGAGGTTGCAACGTGAACCGGGGGAGGGCGGGATGGCGGTGGACCTGCAGGGGCGCACGGCGGTGGTCACGGGAAGCAGCAAGGGGATCGGCTACTCGATCGCCGAGGCGCTGGCGCGCGCGAACGCCAACGTGGTCGTCTCCGCGCGCAACGGCGCGGAGGTCACCGAAGCGGCGCGGCGGCTGGAGGGCGCGGGATCGGGAAAGGTGCTCGGCATCCCCTGCGACGTCGGCAAACTGGAAGACGTGCGGCGCCTGATCGGCGAAACGGTGGAGCGGCTGGGCGGGCTCGACATCCTGGTCAACAACGCCGGCTTCGGCGCCTTCGCGCCCGTCGGCGAGCTCGACCCGGAGACGTGGGACCGGCTGATCGCCACCAACCTGTCCGGCGTGTTCTACTGCTGCCACGAGGCCATCCCGCACCTCAGGCAGAGCAGCGACGGATGGATCATCAACATCGCGTCGCTGGCGGGGAAGAACCCGTTCCCCGGCGGCGCGGCCTACAACGCCAGCAAGTTCGGGCTGGTCGGCTTCAGCGAGGCGCTGATGATGGACGTGCGCCAGCACATCCGCGTCAGCTACATCATGCCCGGCAGCGTCGACACCTATTTCAACGCCAACGAGCCGGGCCAGGAAGGCGCCTGGAAGATCCAGCCCGAGGACATCGGGCAGGTGGTGATGGACCTCCTCGCGCTCCCGCCGAACTCGCTCGTTTCGCGCGTCGAGATGCGCCCCTCGCGCCCGCCCAGGCGGTGAGCGAGGTCCGCGTCCGCCCCGCCACGCCGGACGACGCCGCCGAGATCGCCCACGTGCAGGTGGCGAGCTGGCGATCGGCCTACCGCGGGCTGATCGCGGACGCCACGCTCGACGCGCTGGACGAGGGGCGGCGGACGGACGCGTGGAGCGAGGCCATGGCGCAGCCCTATCACGTCGCCGTCGTCGCGGAGGTGGACGGCGAGGTGGTCGGGTTCGCGGACGGCGGCCCCAACCGCGCCGGCGAGCCGCCGTTCGGCGCGTTCACCGGCGAGCTGAACGCCATCTACCTCCTCCCCACGCACCAGCGCGCGGGGATCGGCAAGCGCCTCGTCCGCGCGTTCGTCGACGCGCTGCGGGCGCAGGGGCACGCCTCGATGATCGTATGGGTGCTGGAGACGAACCCCGCGCGCGCGTTCTACGAGGCGCTCGGCGGCCGCCTGGTCGGCGCGGCGGAGGTCGTCATCGGCGGCGAGCGCTACCCCGACGTCGCCTACGGCTGGGACGATCTCGACGCGCTCGCCCGGCGCCTCGAGAACCCATCTACGAGCGGGTAGGCCAAGATCCAATCCCGTTCCATCCCAGTGGCAAGCATCTTCCAGCATCTCCATCCCCAAGTGTCGAAACGACAGGGAGATGGAGATGCCGAAGCACCTGCCGAAAGCCGTGATCTGGGACCTGGACGGCACGCTCAGCGACGACCGGGCGCGCGCCCACTTCGTGGAGGTGGAGAAGGGGAGGAAGCGCGACTGGAAGTCGTACTTCGACGCCATCGGCGAGGACCCGCCCATCGCCGCGTCGATGGAGGTGCTGCGCGCGATGCACGCCGCGGGATGCCGCATCGTCTTCCTCACTGGCCGCCCGGAGCACACCCGCCGCACCACCGAGCGCTGGCTCAAGGCCAACGGCCTCACCGAGTACGACCGGCTGGTGATGCGCCCGCCGCGCGACTTCCGCACCTCCGGCGCGTTCAAGGTGGACGAGATCGCCCGGCTGCGGCGGCAGTTCGAGCTGGTCTGCGCCTTCGAGGACCGCATCGACGTCGCCGACGCGCTGCGCAACGCGGGCGTCCCCGTGTTCCTCTACGGCGCCGGCGCCGAGGCCGCCGCGGAGGCGCTGGAGGTGCTCGACGCCGACCAGGAGTCGCTCGTCGAGCGCAAGCAGGAGAAGGAGGAGCGCCGTCCAGCCGCGTCCCGCCCGCGCACCACCCCCAAGGCCAGCGCCCAGGCCGCCCGCGCCCGCCGCACGGGGACGAAGGGCCGCCCCTCCACCGCATCGCGCAAGCCGTCCCCGCCGCGATCCGGAAAACAGAAGGTCTCACGCAGAGTTAGCAGGGTCAGCAGTTGAACCGCAGTTTCTGCTGACCCTGCTAACTCTGCGTGAGAAAAAAAGATCGGTGATCCGTGAACGGGATCATGAGGCCGGCGCCGTGCCGACCGGAACGCGGAGGACGAACGCGGCACCCTCAGGGACGGCGTCGTCCAGCGCGAGCGAGCCACCCAGCCGCTCCGCCAGCCGCCGCGCGATGGTCAGCCCCAGCCCGGCACCGCGGTGGAGCGAGTCGGTGCGCGCGTCGTCGGCGCACACCTGCTCGAACGCCTCGAACACGCGCGACCGGTCCTCCGCCGCGATCCCCGGTCCCGAGTCCTCGACCCGCACCACCACCTCGCCGCCGTCCGCGCGGACGGAGACGCGCACGTCGCCGCGCGCGGTGAACTTGATCGCGTTGGCCACCAGCGCGTACAGCACCTGCCGCAGCCGCTCGGGGTCGGCGTGGACCACCGGGAGCCCCGCCGGCACGTCGAGCGAGAAGCGCAGGCTCTTCGCCTCGGCCTGGCGGCGGAGCGGCTCCAGCACCTCGGGGAGGTATTGGGACAGCCTCAGCGCGGCGGGATAGGTGGGCAGCCGGTCGATCTCCGCCGTGGTCAGCAGCAGTACGTCGTCGATCAGCCGCGACAGGTGCTCGGCGCACACGCTGGCCCGCTCCGCCGCGCGCGACGCCTGCTGCGGCAGGTCGCCGTACGAGTCGGTGGACAGCAGGTGCGTGTACCCCACGATGGCGTGCAGCGGCGTCCGCAGCTCGTGGCTCACGGCGGCGAAGAAGCGGCTCTTGGCGCGGCTGGCCTCCTCCGCCTCGGCCGCCAGCCGCGCCAGCTCCGCCTCGCGCTGCTGCCGCTCCGTCACGTCCTGGAAGAGCAGCGAGATCCCGCCGCCGACCAGCGGATCCACCGAGAGGTCGAACCAGCGCCCGCGCAGCCACTCCGCCGCCGGCCGCACGGCCACGAGGCGGCGCGGCCGGCCGTCCTCCATCGTGGCCCGCAGCGACTCGCCCAGCTCCCGCGGCTCGGCGGGAAGATGGTCCAGCAGCCGCGCGCCGACCGCCTTGTGCAGCCGCACGTGCAGCAGCGCCTCGGCCGCGGGGTTCACGTAGACCACCCGCCACTCCGCGTCCACCGCCAGGAACCCGTCGCGCAGGCTGGCCAGCAGCCGCGAGTAGCGCTCCGCCACCCGCGCGTGGTCGGTGGCGTCGCGGAAGTGCAGCGCCAGCCCGCCCCCGTCCAGCGGCGACGCGTCCAGCGTCAGCGCCGAGCCGTCGCCCGGCACGGCGAAGGCGACGCGCAGCGGCGCGCCGGTGGCCAGCACCGCAGCCAGGCGCGCGCGCATCGACGGCTCGGCCGCTCCGGGGAGCGCGTCCCACAGCGGCGCGCCCAGCGTGGTCTCGCGCGCGGCGCCGAACCAGCGCTCGGCGGCGGCGTTCCAGTACGACACGCGCCAGTCCTCGCCGACGGTGCAGAACGCGTCGGCGAGCGACTCCAGGGCGGGAATTCTGGCCACGTGCACGGCGGTCGTCGACACTGCTCGTTCCTGCGTAACTGCCAATGGGCGAAACCACTTGCGGGTTTCGCGACACCGTATGCGACCCCGCCCGGAGAAGGATGTTCCCCCGGCGTGGAGAGTGACGCCCGCGCGGGACGCACGGTCACATCCAGCCACATTCGAGGCCGCCACCCCCGCCCGGGTTTCACCCGCGCGATCCGTTCCCCGCCTCCTCCGACACGCCCGGGGCGCCTTCCCCCTCGCCATCCAGGACCGGATCGGTCAATGAGCGCGGCTCAGCGGGCGCGGGATCGGCTTGCACCGCGGCGTTGGGCGTGCTACCCTACCGGTTTCCACCCCCGCCGCCGGCACGCTGCAGAAATCGGGCGACGGACTGCGTTCCTGAAAACGAGACCCAGAAGCATGGCTACCACGTTGAACCCCGACCAGGCCGCCGCTCCCGCGTTCGGGCGCGAAAGCCGGTTCGGTCTGGACCGCCACGGCATCCGCAACCCCGGCACCGTGTTCTGGAACCTGAACCCGGTGGAGCTGGTGGAGCACGCCATCCGCCGCGGCGAGGGGATCCTGGTCGACGGGGGCCCGTTCAACGCCGTCACCAGCCCGCACACGGGGCGCTCGCCCAACGACCGCTTCGTCGTCCGCGAGCCCGGCTCCGAGGCGCACGTGGACTGGGGGAAGGTGAACGTCCCCTTCGAGCCGGACAACTACGACCGGCTGCGCGAGGACGTGATGGAGCACCTGGAGGGGCAGGACCTGTACGTGCGCGACATGTGGGCCGGCGCCGACCCGCAGTACCGCCTGGGAGTGCGCGTCGTCACCCCCAACGCGTGGCACAACCTGTTCGCCTACAACATGTTCCGCCGCCCGGCCGATGAGGAGCTCACCGAGTTCCAGCCGGGCTTCACCATCCTGCACGCCCCCGAGTACCAGGCCGATCCGGAGCGCCACGGCACCCGGACCAGCACGTTCATCCTCATCCACTTCGGCCGCCGCGAGGTGCTCATCGGCGGCACCCGCTACGCGGGCGAGATCAAGAAGAGCGTGTTCGGGCTGCTGAACTACCTTCTCCCGCACGAGCACGGCGTGCTGAGCATGCACTGCTCGGCCAACGTGGGCCCGCAGGGCGACACCGCGCTCTTCTTCGGCCTCTCGGGGACGGGGAAGACCACGCTCTCCGCCGACCCCGAGCGCGCGCTGATCGGCGACGACGAGCACGGCTGGAGCGGCGAGGGGATCTTCAACTTCGAGGGCGGCTGCTACGCCAAGGCCATCAAGCTCTCGAAGGAGGGCGAGCCGGAGATCTACGCCACCACGCGGATGTTCGGCACCGTGCTGGAGAACTGCGTGGTCGACGACGAGCGCCGCGTGGACTTCGACGACCAGTCGATCACCGAGAACACGCGGGTCAGCTATCCCCTGCACTACATCGCGAACCACGTCGCCGCCGCGCGCGGCGGGCACCCCAGGAACGTGGTGTTCCTCACCGCCGACGCGTACGGGGTGCTGCCGCCCATCAGCAGCCTGACCCCCGAGCAGGCGATGTACTACTTCCTCTCGGGATACACGGCCAAGGTCGCCGGCACCGAGCGCGGGGTGAAGGAGCCGCAGCCGACCTTCTCGGCCTGCTTCGGCGCGGTCTTCCTCCCGCTGCACCCCGGCGTCTACGCCGAGATGCTGGGGAAGAAGCTGCAGGAGCACGGCGCGCGCGTGTGGCTGGTGAACACCGGGTGGACCGGTGGCCCGTACGGAGTGGGGCACCGCATGAACCTGGGCCACACCCGCGCGATGGTGCGCGCCGCGCTGGCCGGCCGGCTCGACGGGGTGGAGACCACCACGGTGCCGTTCTTCAACCTGCGCGTTCCCACGCAGGTGCCCGGCGTGCCGTCGGAACTGCTGGTGCCGCGCAACACCTGGCCCGACCCGGCGCAGTACGACGAGCAGGCCCGCAAGCTCGCCGCCGCCTTCGCCGAGAACTTCAAGCGCTTCGCCGACCGCGTCTCCGACGCCGTGAAGGCCGCGGGACCGAGCGCGGACTGATCTTCTTCTCCATCTGATAAATAGGGCTGGAGATGAATGGGCCGGAGCGAAAGCTCCGGCCCATGTCCATTATGGCACCTGTGGAAATAGCGGACAAACGCACGCGCTTGACGAACACTCCGTCTTCCATTACTGTGTTCATCCTCACGTTCGACGCGCGCGTTCCTCTCAGCCCGAACGGTGAATATGCCAAGTCTCGGCTCCCGCTTCTCCATCCCGAGCTTCCTCGGCGGCATGGCGCAGGCGCTCGACCTGAGCGGGGGTGGCGCCGCCATCACGCTCGATCGCTCCGGCCTCAGCCCGGCCCAGCGAGACGCCCGCGCCCTTTCAGCGGATTGGCGCATGGTGGGCGCTGACCTGCGCACGGCCATGCAGCGCGTGCGTGCCGAAGCCACCCTCGTGCGCGGCGCCGCCCGCGATGGCGCGCGGTAAGAACAGCCGCACCATCGCTATCTCTCCCCCTCCCGGGATACCCCGGGAGGGGGAATTTGTCCATGACGTTCCCGTGATCGGGCAGACGGTGGCGGTGGAGGCGTACTTCGCCGGGCCGCTCCCCGCGCCGGACGTGCTGCTGGACTACGATCACGCGCTCGAGGGCACCGCCGACCGCATCATCCGCATGGCCGAGCAGGAGGCCGAGCACCGCCACCTGATCGAGCGTCAGCTGGTCGGGATCCAGGCGCGGAACTCCCTGCTGGGGATCGCGTCGGGGCTGGTGCTGGGGTTGTCGGGGGTGCTGGGCGGCGTCTACGCGGTGGTGCACGGCGCTGACATCGCCGGGGCGGGCGTGGCACTCACCGCGCTGGCGGCGCTCGTGGGCGTCTTCATCACCCAGCGACGCACGCAGTCTGCCCAGCCTGCGGCGAGTCCGCAGGCGTGATCCGAGCGCGAAAAGACACGGCGCGCAGGAGATCCGTATCTCCCGCGCGCCGCGCATCTTCGCCTTCGACGAACTGGGGATCAGTAGTACGGGTTGAGGCCCGCCTCGTGCTCGGTGACGTCGATCACCTCGCGGATCTCCGGCACCTCCTCCTTCACCATCCGCTCGACCCCCAGGCGCAGCGTCTGCGCGCTGGCGCTGCATCCCTGGCAGCCGCCGCTCATCCGCACCCAGATGGTGTCGTCGCTGGCGTCCACCAGCTCCACCGCGCCACCGTGCATCGCGATGCGCGGGTTCACCAGCGTGTCCAGCACCATCTGCACGCGGTCGGCGAGCGGGCCGTTCACGCCGGGGTTGCTCGAGTACGCGGGGGAGGGGGGGCGCTTGGGACGCGGCGTGTCCACGCTGAAGCCGCCCGCGTCGTCGCTCCAGTCGATGGTGGCGCCGCTCAGCAGGTTGCTGGTGTCCAGGTTCAGCAGCACGCGGATGCCGTCGAGGTTGATGGCGATCTCCGTCTTCTGCTTGTCCTCGCGCTCCACCAGCGAGATCGCGTACTCGCGGTCCCACGGGCTGCGCGGCGCGTCCTCCTCGGCCGCCAGCGCGATGCGGAGCGCGGGGTCGCGCACCAGCTCCGCGTCCACCAGAGACTGGATCTTGGCGCGCGCGGTGTCGGTGAGCTCGATCATATCTCCATGCCTTCCCCGCGGCCGGGTGATCCACCTCTCCGGCCGCTCGAAGCGGACTGCGTGATTTCGGACAGGACTCTGCCGCAAAGCGTTCTGCGGCATACACCGAGTGCGATGAGCGGTTCGGCGGTGGCCGCAAGATAGCGCGCGCCGCCCCCGGACGGGAGCGGCGCGCGTGGATTGATGCCGGATGACTGGATTCCGTCAGGGCTTGCCGCGGCCGTGGCCGCGTCCCCGCCCCGCGCCGGGAACGGACGCGGGCGGGCCGCCACCGTTGGCCTGCCCGCCGTGGGCCGTCGCGTTGGCGCGCCCGCGCACGTCGGGCGGCCCGTGCGGGGCCTGCGCCTGGCCGTGCGCCGCGCCCTGCTCGCCGGGAAGGCGGCGGAGCGCCTCGGGCCCGCGGGCGAGCGCGGTCGTCACCCGCTGCAGGGCCACCTCGGAGGCCAGCCCCTGCTGCACCAGCTCGGTCAGCACGGCGATGGCCACGGCGCGGCGGTCCGGCGCCGCGGCGCGGGCCAGGCGGCCCAGCACGCCGGGCTCCACCCCCGCCTCGATGGCGTCGGCGCCCACGTTCAGGTCCGCCCCGGTCAGCGCCACCGGCGGCTGCCCGGCCATGGCGCCGCGGGCGCGCTGCAGCGAGGCCAGGCGCCGCTCCACCGCGGCGGCGATGCGGTCCTCGGCCACGCCCTTGGCGCGCCCCTCGGCGATCTTCGACTCCAGCAGGGCCACCGGGATCCCGACTTGCGACGCCCGCTGGCGCGCCGCCTGCATCCGCTGCGCGGGCGTCTGCGCCCCCGCCCACGAGAGCGGCAGCAGAAGGAGCAGGGCGGTCAGGGTCAGACGTCTCATCTTCCATTCTCCAGGAAGCCGGGAACATCCCCCGGCTGCCCTGTAGGACGAACGGAACCGTCGCCGCGTCACAACGTTACCTTCGTTCACGGCACCACCAGCACCGCGTTCTTCCCCCCGAACCCATCGTCCACCACCGGTACGCCCGGTGGAGTGACGAAGGTCCCCTCCGCGGTCCTGAACCCGTAGTGGTGCGCGCCGGGGCCGAGACGCACGCTGGCCATCCAGTCGTCCCCGTCCGCCGTCATCGCCACCGGGCGCCAGCCGCTGAAGTCGCCCACCAGCACCGGCGCGCGGGGGTAGTCTTCCCGCGACAGGCGGAAGACGGCCACGCCATTGGCCACCGCCGGGAGGAACGCCGGCACGGGAGGCGCGGGGGGCGACGGCGCGCGGCCGATCCGGCGGCTGAGCTGCACCGTCCAGGTGCGCCGCGGGAGGCTGAGATACACCGGGTCCATCGGCTCCTGGCGCACCCCGGCCTCGAGCTCCGCCCCGCGGTAGCGCAGGCTGGCGCCGACGCCGAAGGCCAGCCGCGGCGCGGGAACGTCCGTCCCGCCCCACTGTCCCACGTAGGCCCAACCGCCGTAGCGCCCGCGGTCCACCTGCACCGCCGCGCCCACGTACGGCCAGTCGCCGTCCGATGCATGCAGGAACCGTCCCTCGGCGGAGAGCTGCACCCCCGGCGCCGCCGCGGTGATCAGCCGGGCGAACGACTCGCTCACGGCGCGCCCGCCCGATCCGCTGTCCACCGCCACGTCCGTGCTGTAGACCACGCCGCTCCCCAGCTCGCCGCGCCACGCACCGCGCGTGTACGTGGCGGTGGGGAGACCCTCGAGCGTGGCGCCGCCGCCGGACGAGACGCTGTCCGTGGCCCCGTAGCCGTAGACGTGCGCGCCCAGCGAGGCGCCCAGGGTGAAATCCCCCCGCTCCACGCCCAGCCAGGTGCCCGCGCCGCCGGCCCCCCACGCGGGGCCGTCGCCCGCAAGCGCCGTCCCCGCCTGCAGGTACAGCCAGCGCGCGGTGGCGCTGTCGCCGTACTCCACGCCGAGGGAGCCCACGCTGCTGGACACGCGCGCGGACACCGGGTCGCTCACTGCACGCCCGGCGGCGGCTTCCACGCGCCATCCCTGCGCGGCCAGCGCGCAGGGAAGCGTGAGGAAGATCAGGATTGTAGTGGAGATGGAAGAACGGACGCTCACGAAGCTCCGAGCGGCGGGAGCGAGATGCGGCTGTTGGTTCCGCCGAAGCTGTCGTCCACCTGCGGCGCGTTGGGATCGGGCATCCAGCGCTGGCCGTCGACCACGAAGGCGTAGTCGTGCACGCCGGGGCGCAGCGGCACCAGCGCGCTCCATTCGCCCGGCGCGGTCTCCGTCAGCACCACCTCGGGCTTCCAGTTGGTGAAGGTGCCGGCGACGGCCACCGAGCGCGCGTCGGGGACGTGGATGCGGAACTGCACGTACACCTTACCAGCCTTCGGCGCGGCGGCGAGCGCGGCCGGCAGCGGCGTCCGCACCACCGCGGCGGGCGGGCGGCCCGGCGGGTTCAGCGCCAGCGCCAGCATCGCCACCCCGGCGGCCGCGAAGCCGTACGCGGGCCGCATCGTCACCCGCACCGGGCGCGGCGACCAGAGCCAGGCGAGCAGTGCGGACAGCGGCGACCGCGCGCGGCGAGGCTCGGCGGCCGCGGGCTTCGGCGGGGCCGCGGGGATGGCCGCCATGATCCGCGCCGTCAGGTCCGCCGGGGCGGAAACGGCGCGCAGGTGCTGCGTGGCCGCGTCCATGGCGGATGACAGCCGCGCGGCTTCCGCGCGCTCATCGGGGGTGAGCGCCTCCAGCGGCAGGTCGCCGTCCAGGCAGGCGTGGATGCGTTCGTTCATATCACTGCGAAGCCGCTCGATCGGCGAGATGCGTCGTTTCCGTCACGAAACCTGACGATCCGCCGGCCCGCCGCGTCACAAGGCATTCTCCCGTCTCGCGTTGCATCGCGGACACGACTGCGCTGGCGCGGGGGGTGCTTCGAATCTACCCACATCGTGTCGCGGACGCCACCAGCGCGTCGCCGCTGACGCATCGCCCGCGTACCTTCCCGGCGAGCCGGTTTCTTCCTCTCTCAAGGACCGACGGACGCGATGTTCCTGCAGGTGATCTCCGTTCTCGGCGCGCTGATGGTGCTCGGCGCGTACTTCGGCTACCAGCGCGGGTGGCTCGGGAAGGAGCAGCGGCTCTATTCGCTGCTCAACACGCTCGGTGCCGGCCTGCTCTGCTGGGTGGCGCTGGTGGACGGCCGATGGGGCTTCGTGTTGATCGAGGGCGCGTGGACGCTGATGTCGCTGCCGGCACTCATCCGCCCGCCGCGCCCGAGCGGCTGATCACCACACGTCCAGCTCGATCCGGTAGAAGTCGCCCGCCTCGTAGTCGATCGGGTGCCGCGCCACGATGCGATCGCCCTTCTTCGCGGTTACGACTGCGCGCGTGCCACCCGCGGCAACGAAGCTGAAGCGCGAGCTGGCCCGTCCTGCCACCGTCACGTAGGGCGTGCACGACACGGGGGCGCACACCTGCACGTTCACCGCGTTGAACGAGGGATTGTGCACGAGCAGGTTGACCTTCCCGGGCTCGTGTCGGGCCACGGTCGCGCAGCCGGCCAGGAACAACGCGGCGGCGAGGGAGATTCGGCGCATGCTCCACCTCGGGGATTGATGAGGGTTCGCATCGCGGGAGCGGGGAGAATCACCGTAAATCGAGGCTCGGCGGGACGCAAGGAATTTCGCGTCCGCATCGAATGCATCAGAAAAACAGGCGCGCATCCCCGAAAAGGAAGCGCGCCCGTCGAGTTTCCGCGCCGACGTCGACGTTACTGCATCACCGGCAGCGCCTTCCCGTTGCCGCCGCCCGCCTGGCCAGCGCCGAGCGGCACCTTGATGCAGGCGACGAAGTGGCCGCCGCCCTTGTCCGCCAGCGGCGGGACGATCTCGGCGCAGTCCTGGTCCTTGAGCGGATGCTGGCAGCGCGGGTGGAACGGGCACCCGCTCGGCGGGTTGGCCGGCGAGGGCACGTCGCCCTCCAGCACGATCCGGCTGCGCTTCGCCCGCGGGTCGGGGATCGGGACGGCGGAGAGGAGCGCCTGCGTGTACGGCATCAGCGGGTTGCGGTACAGCTCGTCGCTGTCCGACAGCTCCACGATCCGCCCCAGGTACATCACCGCCACGCGGTCGGAGATGTGCTCCACCACGCTCAGGTCGTGGGCGATGAACAGGTAGCTGAGGCCGAACTGGTTCTGCAGGTCCTGCAGCAGGTTGATCACCTGCGCCTGCACGGAGACGTCCAGCGCCGAGACCGGCTCGTCACACACGATCAGCTCCGGCTCCACCGCCAGCGCCCGCGCGATCCCCAGCCGCTGCCGCTGCCCGCCCGAGAACTCGTGCGGATAGCGCACCGCGTGCTCCGGCCGCAGGCCGACCACCGAGAGCAGCTCGGCCACCCGGTCCTGCGCCTTCTGCCCCTTCGCCAGCCCGTGGATGGCCAGCACCTCGCGGATCATGTCGCCCACCGTCATCCGCGGGTTCAGCGAGCTGTACGGGTCCTGGAAGACGATCTGCGCCTTGCGCCGCATCGCCCGCAACTCGCCCTTGTCCATCCGGTAGATGTTGCGCCCGCCGAACAGCGCCTCGCCCTCCGTCGGCTCGATCAGCTTGAGGATGGTGCGCCCGGTGGTGCTCTTCCCGCAGCCAGACTCGCCCACCATCCCCAGCGTCTCGCCCTTTCGCAGGAAGAAGGAGACGCCGTCCACCGCCTTCACGTCGCCCACGTGGCGGTTGAACAGCCCTTTGCGGATGGGGAACCACTTCCGCAGCCGGCGCACGACCAGGAGCGAGTCATCCGGCACCTCCATGTCCTCGGGCGTCTGGCCGCCGAGCTCGCTGTCGCCCTTGGCCGGCGGCAGCTCGCGCCGCTCGGGGCGCTCGGGAATGCGGTCGATCTCGCCCCCCTCGCGCGTGAACGGCTCGGCGACCGGGGGATGCGTCACCCCCTCGCCCACCAGCCCTTCGGCCGGGGGGCGGCCGACGGGAGACTCGCCGCCGTGGCCCAGGTGGCCGTCCGCGGCGCCGCGGCCGCCCGCGGGGGTGCGTGCGTCTGGCGTGCTCACGAGCCCACCTCCCCCGGCTCGCCCGCGACGGGCGTGTCCGCGCCGGTTCCCGTCGCCACACCGGCGGGGGTGAAGCCGCCGCCCGCGCGCCGCACCTCCTCGCGCCGCTCGGGATACTTCACCAGCCAGCACTTGTTGCGGCGGCCGGGGCCGATCTCGAACAGCGGCGGCTCCTCGCGCTCCGTCTTCTCCCACCCGTACGGGCAGCGGTCGCGGAAGCGGCACCCCGCCGGCCAGTTCGTCGGCGAGGGAACCACGCCGGGGATCACCGCCAGCCGCTCCACCTCCTCGCCCAGCTTGGGCATGGAGCGCAGCAGCCCCTCGGTATAGGGGTTCTGGGGATCGTGGAAGACGTCGTCGACCGGGCCCTCCTCGAACACCTGCCCGGCGTACATCACGATCACCCGGTCGCACGTCTCCGCGACGACGCCCAGGTCGTGGGTGATCAGGATGATGCTCATCCCCAGCTCTTCCTGCAGCCGGTTGAGCAGCTCCAGGATCTGCGCCTGGATGGTCACGTCGAGCGCGGTCGTCGGCTCGTCGGCGATCAGCAGCTTGGGGTTGCACGCCAGCGCCATCGCGATCATCACGCGCTGGCGCATCCCGCCGGAGAGCTGGTGCGGGTACTCGTCCACGCGCTGGTGCGGGATGGGGATCCCCACCAGCTGCAGCATGTCGATGGCCCGCTCGCGCGCCTCCTTCTTCCCCAGGTTCTGGTGCAGGCGCAGCGACTCCACGATCTGCTCGCCCACCTTGAACACCGGGTTGAGCGAGGTCATGGGCTCCTGGAAGATCATGGCGATGTCGTTGCCGCGGATCTGCCGCATCCGCTTCTCCGGCGCCAGCACCAGGTCCTCCATCTCGCCCGCCTCGTTGCGGAAGAGGATCTTCGAGCCGGGATGGATCTCGCCCGGCGGCTGGGGGATCAGGCGCATCACCGACAGCGAGGTCACGGATTTGCCGCTCCCGCTCTCGCCCACGATCCCCAGCGTCTCGCCGGGGTTCACGTGGAAGCTCACCCCGTCCACCGCCCGCGCCAGCCCGGCGTCGGTCCTGAACCAGGTCCGCAGGTTCTCCACCTGCAGGATCGGTCCCGTCCCCGCCGCGGCGACCGGCCGCGCCGCGCGCGCCTCGTCGATCTGCGTCAAATCAGCCCCCACGCTTCGAACGCCCTCCACATATCGCGGCTCTCCGCCCACAACCACGCTGGATCGATCCAGAACCCCGTGACCACGCTGCTCGCCACCCGCGCCGGGTCTCCCGGCGCGAGCGGGAGATACGTGCCCGCTCCCGACAGACGGAAGACCTCGCAGGTGCGCTGCATGGGATCCACGATCCAGTACTCCGCGACTCCTACCTGTGCGTACTCGCGGAACTTCTCGCGGCGATCCCGCGTGCGGCTTTCAGGGCTTACGACCTCGACCACGAGGTCCGCCGGACCTTCCAGGCCGAGCCGCTTGAACCGGTCGGCCTTGTCCGCCGCAGCCCACAGCACGTCGGGCTGCCGCGCACTCGAAGGCAGCTTCATCTGGAACGGGGAGTGGCGGACCTGCCCGCCGATCCGCGTCCGGCGAACGAAGCCGTCCAGGATCTCCGCGAAGAAAAGGGTGATCTGCGCGTGCTCGTCAGACGGGGGTGTCACCGGCACCACCTCGCCATCCACCCACTCCGCATAGGTGCCCTCATCGACCGTTGCGAGGAACTCCTCGTACGAGATGCCGTTCGGGTACTGCAGCGCAGGCAGGCTCATGGCCGCCTCCTGTTCGTGCGTGTCGAGCTCAAATCAGTCCCCACTCGCGTTGAACCGACGTAACGCGAGGCATTGGCTGCTGCCACAGCCACTCCACGGCAATCCACATCCCGGGAAGCGAGTGGCTGCGCAGTACCGGCGGATCGCCCGTCTGGACGGGCTCATACGTCCCGTCCTCCCCCAGTCGGTACGCTTCCACCTTCTTCCGCTCGGGATCGATCAGCCAGTACTCCGGCACCCCTGCCTGCTCGTATTCGAAGAACTTCTCTCCCCGGTCGACCACGCGGGTCGAAGCGCTGATCACCTCGATCACGAGATCCGCCGGCCCGTCCAGGTGCGAGCCCCGGTTGCGGTCCAGGTGCTCGCGCGAGACGAAGAACAGGTCGGGCTCGCGGCCGGACGGCTTGGGCGAAAGACGCATCGCGAAGGCCGGCACGAACACCTCGCCCAAGCCCTTCTCCTCCGCGTACGTCTGGAGCAGGGTGATCAGGAACCTGGCGACCTGTGAATGCCGGTCCGTGTTCGGGCTCATGACGTAGACCCTCCCATCCACCCATTCCGCGTGCACCCCGTCAAAGCTCGTCAGGAATTCCTCGAACGAGATCGTGTCCGGCAAAGCTTCGGGAATCGCCTGCGTTGCCATGCTCACGTCCTCAGCCTGGGATCCAGCGCGTCGCGGAGGCCGTCGCCCAGGAGGTTGAAGGCCACCACCGTCACAACGATGGCGATGCCGGGGAAGGTGGCGATCCACCAGGCGTTGATCAGCGCGTCACGCCCGTCGCTGACCATGTTCCCCCAGCTGGGCGTGGGCGGCTGTACGCCGAGGCCCAGGAACGACAGCGACGCCTCGGTCAGGATCGTCTGCCCGATCCCCAGCGTGGCCGACACGATCACCGGCGCCATGGTGTTGGGGATCACGTGCCGGAAGATGATCCGCCAGTCGCCCATCCCCAGCGCTCTCGCCGCCTGCACGAACTCTCGCTCGCGGAGACTCAGTACCTCGCCGCGGACCAGGCGCGCGGTGCCCATCCACCCGGTCAGGCCCAGCACCGTCACCACCAGGTAGATGTTGGGTTCGAACAGCGCGATCACCACGATCAGCAGCACCAGGCGCGGGAACGACAGCATCATGTCGGTGAAGCGCATGAGGATGCTGTCCACGATCCCCCCGAAGTACCCCGCGAACGCGCCGATCAGCGTGCCCAGGGTGATGGAGATCGCCACCGCGATGAAGCCGATCGACAGCGAGATGCGCGCCCCGTACAGCACGCGGGAAAAGATGTCGCGCCCGAACTTGTCGGTGCCCATCAGGTGCTCGAGCGACGGCGCCAGGTACCGCGACAGGATGATGTTCCCCTGCTCGGCCGGGTCGTACGGTGCGATCAGCGGGGTGACCAGGGTGATCACGTAGAGCAGGATCATCACCGCCAGGCCCGCCATCGCCAGCTTGTTGCGCCTGAAGTGGCGCACCGCGATGGACCACTGGCTGTCGCCGTGCAGCCGCCGCGGCCGCTTCGACCGCGCGGCCAGGTCGTAGAACGCCCATCCCCAGATCGCCGCTGCCATCCCCACCAGCGTGATGACGGCCACGACGCCGTCGATGGGAACGCGGCGGCCGGTGAACACGGCGCCGATCTTCGCGCGGGTCAGGAACGCGACGCTCAGCGTGAATCCCCACGCGAAGAACAGCGCCATCCCGGGGATCCACTCGCCGCGCGCGAAGTGGCCCAGGCCGGGGACGACGGACATCGCCACCTGCGCGGGGGTGGCGGGGGCGCGCCCGGGGAGCCCGGCGGCGGGGGTGGCCGTCTGCGCGATGGGCTCGGGCGGCATCTGCTCGGGGGTGACGGTGGCGGGCATCGCTCGTCACTCCGCGCGGATGCGGGGGTCGACCACCGCGTACAGGACGTCGGAGATCAGGTTGCCGATCACCACCATCGCCGCGATCACGAAGCTCGTGGCCATCACCATCGGGTAGTCGCGCTGGAGGATGGCGTCGACGATGGCGCGCCCCATCCCCGGCCACCCGAAGATCGTCTCCACCAGCACCGCGCCGGAGAAGAGGAAGGGGAGGTAGAGCCCCAGCAGGGTGATGATGGGGATCAGCGCGTTCCGGAGCGCGTGCTTGAAGACCACCTTCCGCTCCGAGAGCCCCTTCGCCCGCGCGGTGCGGATGAAGTCCTGGTGGATCACCTCCAGCATCGACCCGCGCATGTAGCGCGCGACCCCGGCCGCGTTCCCGATCCCCAGCGCCACCGCGGGGAGGAAC
>DASUYB010000054.1 GCA_036377595.1 Longimicrobium sp.
AGCGTCACGAAGCGCATCCGCTCCGTCTCCGGGTCCGAATGATTCCACGGCATTTCTCCCCCTGGGGCTCGGGTACACTTCGTTCTGCCGTGTCAATCATCCTCCCGGTCTGATCTGTCAACAATCTACCCGGTCCGGACCGTCCCGGCCCTCCGGGCGCGCATCCCTCACGCAAGTGCTTCTCCCGACGCGCCAATGCCGCGGCGGCAGTCCGCGCAGCGGACTTCGTGCAGTTGTTGCCGTGAATTTATTCGCCCGGCCAGCTCGATCTCCGCCCGGGCGCGCTCAGAACAACGACATCTGCGCGGGGAGGCGGAGCGACTTCAGGCGGGTGACGTCGATCGTTTCCAGCGGGCGGTCCTGCGGGGCCACGGCGAGCGAGCCGGTGAAGCGGAGCCGCTCCAGCGCCTCGCCGACCACGTCGTGCGCGAGGGCGGGATCGTTCGCGGCCTCGCTGAGGTGGGCCAGGACGACGGCGCAGAGCTCGTCGTGGAAGAGTTCGCGCACCAGCTCGGCCGCGGCGCGGTTGGAGAGGTGGCCGTGGCTCCCGCCGATGCGCGACTTCACCGACCACGGATAGTGGCACTGGCGCAGCATCAGCTCGTCGTGGTTGCTCTCCAGGATCAGCACGTGGCAGGCGGTCAGCGCGTGCCGCACCGTGGCCGTCGCGCGCCCCAGGTCCGTGGCGATCCCCAGCTTCTCCCCCGTCTCGATCTCCGTCACCGTCACGGCGACGGGGTCGACGGCGTCGTGCACGGTCAGGAACGGCGTCACCATCAGCCCGCCGATCTCCACCGGCGCGGCGCTGGTGTAGGGGCGCACGTCTTCGCTGCCGTCGAGCAGCTCGCGGCAGACGTTGCGCGTGAGGTCGGTCAGGTGCAGGGGAACGCCCCAGCGGCGCGCCGCCACGCCCATCCCGCGCGTGTGGTCGCCGTGGTCGTGCGTGATGAGCAGCGCCGTCAGCGTCGACGGGTCCACGCCCGCCGCGTCCAGCCGGCGCTCCAGGTCGCGGCCGCTGAAGCCGGCATCCACCAGCAGCCGCACGCCATCCGCCTCCACGAGGATGGCGTTGCCGCGGCTGCCGCTGCCCAGGACCGTAACCCGCACGTGTGGTTCGCTTTCGGTTGAAACTGCTGGAAGAGAATAGTCCTAAGTCCTGGGTCCTAAGTCCTGAGTCCTAAGTCCTAAGCTAACAGCTAGCGGGCGAGAAGCCGATATCTCGATTGGTATCAGCCACTTAGGACTCAGGACTTGGGACTCAGGACTTTTCTTCCCCGCCGCGTGAGCGCTGCCACGCACGCTCCAGTTGCGCGCGGGCACCCGCGGTCAGCGTCACCTTTCGACGCGCCATCGCGCGCTCGGCGACCTCGAGGAACTTGTCCACCCGGTACGCCGTCAGGTCCTCTCCGGTTCCCCAGCTGAAGGGCGGCACGTACTTGGGCGGCATCGCGGCGCCGAACAGGTTGCTCCCCGCGCCGACCACCGTGCCCGTGTTCAGCAGCAGCCCGATCCCCGTCTTCACGTGGTCGCCCAGGAACGAGCCGACCTTGATCTCCCCCGTGTCGACCTCTCCCTCGGGCGTCCAGAGACGGATGGTGGAGTAGTTGTTCTTGAGGTCGCTGTTGGTGGTCTCCGCGCCCAGGTTCACCCAGGCGCCCAGGTAGGCATGGCCGATGTGCCCGTCGTGCGCCTTGTTCACGTACGCGACGGCCACGCTCTCCGCGAACTCGCCGCGGATGCGGCAGACGGGGCCGATGCTGGCCTGCTCCACGCTCCCGCCCAGGATGATCGATCCCCGGCCGAGGTAGACGGGGCCCGCCACGCGCGAGAACGCCCGCACGTGCGAGCGGTCGTCCAGCCACACCGGCCCGTCGGAGGTGTCGAAGACCACGCCCGGCTCGATCACCACGCCGTCCCCCACGATCAGGGGATGCGGGCCGAGGAGGTGGACGCCCGCCGGAAGCTGCGGCGTAGCGGCGCCGGGGAAGAGACCCGCGACGTCCTCGGCGATCTGCGCGGGGGTGAGCGACATCAGCTCCCACACGCGGCCGAGCGTCTTCCCCGCGAGGACGACGGCGCCCGTGCGGTCGACGATGGCGCCGGGGCGGCGGAAGAACTCCGCGTCCGGACCCGGCGTTCCCTCCGGCGCGAACCAGCCGACGACCTCGTCGCCCACCAGCAGCGCGCCGGCGCCGCCGCGGCGCTGCATCCACGCCTCGCCGCTCCCCCACGCGGGGACGGCGCGGGCGGAGATGAAGAGCCGGTCGCCCTCCGCCGGCGCGTCGCCGTAGCCCAGGACGAGCGGCGCGCCGGCCTCCTCGAAGCCGCGCAGGTGATCGGGGGCGAGATGGACGATGCATCGAGCGCCGAACACGCGCTCGGCGCGCTCGCGCAGCGTCATCGCCCCGAACACCAGCTCGCCGCCGGGTCGGGTGAGCGCGAACGGCTCCCAGAGCGCGGAGACCTCGTCGTCGAACAGGATCAGCGACAGCGGCATGCGGAGGGAAAGTGCGAGAGTGCGAAAGTGCGAGGGTGCGAAAGTGCGTTCGGCTCACGCCGAAGGTGCGGCCTCAGCGCGGAAGCGGACGCACTCTCGCACTTTCGCACTTCGAGATCAGAGATTCCGCAGCTGCTCGGGAAGCTCGGCCAGCAGCGCTTTCAGATCCGGCGAGCGGTCGCGGTGCGCCACGAAGGTGATCCCGTGCGTGCGCACGATCACCAGGTCCTCCACGCCGAACGCAACCACCGGGCCGTCCTCGGCATAGATCGTCGTCCCCGCCGCGTCCACCGCGTACGCCTCGCCCACCAGGCAGTTGCCGGGCGATTCGATCCCCCGCGTGCGCGCGACGGCGTCCCACGCGCCCACGTCGTCCCACGCGAAGGTGGCGCGCACGACGCCCACGCGGTCGGACCGCTCCAGCACCGCGTTGTCCACGGAGATGGTGGGCGCGCGCGCGAAGAACTCTTCCATCCCCCCCTCGCGCACGATGGGGACGAGCTCGGCCAGCTCGGGAGAGACGCGCTCGATCTCGTCCAGCAGGTCCGAGGCGCGCCACACGAACAGTCCCGTGTTCCACAGGTACTCGCCCGACGCGACGTAGCCCTCCGCCGTGGCGCGGTCGGGCTTCTCCACGAAGCGCGCGACCTCGTATCCCGGCTCGCCCCGCGGCGCGTCGGCCGGCGCGGGAAGCTCGGCGCCCAGGCGCACGTAGCCGTATCCCGTCTCCGGGCGCGTGGGCACGGCGCCGATGGTGAACAGGCGGCGGTGCCCGGCGGCCAGCTCGGCCGCGCGGGCGATCAGCGCGCGGAAGGCCTCGGGGGGGTGGATCACGTGGTCGCTGTGCAGCGACACCATCACCGCGTCGGGGTCGCGCCGCTCGATCTCGGCCGCCGCCCAGGCCAGCACCGGCGCCGTCCCCCGCGCGGCGGGTTCCAGCAGCAGGTTCCCCGGCCCCAGCTCGGGGAGGGTGGCCAGGATGGGGTCGGCCAGGTGCGCGCCGGTGAGGATCCGCAGCCGCTCCTGCGGGACCAGGGGGACGATGCGGTCCACCGTGTCGCGGATCAGCGGGCGCTCCGACGCCAGCGGCAGCAGCTGCTTGGGGCGCGCCGGCGTGCTGACGGGCCAGAAGCGCGAGCCCACCCCGCCCGCCAGGATCACCGTCCAGAGGTGGGGAACCGGCGGCGGGGTGGCGGGTGTACTCGTGGTCTGCAACGGAATCGGCCTGCGGGAGGGAAGCTACTCGTCGCCCGGCGCCGCCGGCGCGCCGAACAGCTCGTCGACGCGCGCCAGCAGCTTCTTGGGGCTGAACGGCTTGGTGAAGAAGTCGGTGGCGCCCAGCTCCAGCGCCTGCCGGCGGTCGGCGTCCTGCCCCTTGGCGGTCAGGATGATGACGGGGGTCTCGCGCCGGTGCGGCATGGCGCGCGCCTGCTCCAGCACCTCGAGGCCGGTGGCGCGCGGCATCATGATGTCGAGCAGCACCACGTCGATGGGCTCGTCGCCGCGCAGGTGCTCCAGCGCCTCCTCGCCGTCGGACACCAGCACCACCTGGTAGGGGCCCTGCTCCAGCTTCAGGCGGATGATGTGGCCGATGTGCGGCTCGTCGTCGGCCACCAGCACGCGGCGGACCTGCGGCTCGGAGGCGGAGGCGTCGGTCATCGGACAGGTCGCGGGGAGATCAGACCAGCGCCGCGAGCGACTGGCGGCCCTCGCCCAGCTCGCGGAGCAGCGGCGCGAAGCCCACGCCGCCGCGCAGCAGCACCGCCAGCAGCACCTCGTCGGAGAGCGCCTGCACCACGGCCACGCCCTCGTCCAGCCGCACGACCACGGTGGAGGCGGGGCCCAGCCCCGAGGCCTGGCCCAGCGACTCGGCCGACATGGCGATGCCGGGAACCATGGCGGAGACGGTGTCGGCGTCGAGCGGCCGGTGCCCCGCGTGCTGGATGAGCAGCCCGTCGCGGCCCAGCACCAGCACGTGCTCCACGCCGTCGTGGCTGCGAATGCGGTCCAGCGCCTGGTCGAGCTCGGACATTCGGGGTCTCCGGCGTGCGGGTCGGGGCGGGTGCAAAGCCGCAGCAACGTACCCGCCGCGCGGGCGGCGTGTCAACCCTGAAAAGCCTGTCGCCGCTTGACGCAACCGCGTTGGGGCGGATAAGGTTAACCCCGCGTCCGGCGTGCCGGGCGCTTCCCTTTTGGACACCGGCGAAAGAGACTTTCCCTTGCGTGCAGTCCATACCGCGCTGGCCACGGCCGCCGCGCTCCTGGCGGCTTCGGCGCTCACGGCGTGCGGCGATCCCTTCGGCGGCCAGGAGCCGCTCCTGCGCACCGATTCCATCACCCTGGCGTCGGTGACCGGGCCCAGCCCGCTGGCCACGGCCATCGACATCGCCACCAACAACGCGCCGGCGCAGCCCGAGCGGCCCAACGAGGCGGGCGACTGGGACTTCCAGGTGCGCACCAGCGGCTCGTCGTTCATCCTGCACCCCAACCCGGGCGTGTCGCCGTACCGCGCCGCCGGGCTGCAGCGCACCACGCGCAGCTTCGACGACCCCGGCACCGCGCCGCGCGACAACGACGGCTACACGCGCACCGACGTGACCGTGCAGCCGGGCGAGGTCTACTTCGCGCAGAGCCGCCAGCGCAACGGCACCTGCGGCACGGCGGCCAAGTTCGGCATCCTCAAGGTGCTGTCGGTGAGCGTCGACTCGGGGCTGGTGCACCTGGTGGTCACCAGCAACCAGAACTGCGACGACGAGCGGCTGGAAAACTGATGCTGGAGCTGCGCCAGGTCCGCCAGGACCCCGACGCCGTCCGCGCCGCGCTGGCCCGCCGCGGAAAGCCCGACGAGACCGACGCCGCCGTCGCCCGCGTCGTCGACCTCGACGCGGAGCGCCGCGCGCTGATCGCCGAGGGCGACGAGCTGAAGGCGCGCCGCAACGCCGTCTCGGCGCAGGTGGCCGAGCGCAAGCGCGCGAAGGAGGACGCGGCCGACCTGATCGCCGAAACGCGGGGGATCGGCGAGCGGATCAGGGAGATCGATACGCGGCTGCGCGAGGTGGAGGGGGAGATCGAGTGCATCCTCCTGCGCGTCCCCAACCTTCTCCACCCCTCCGTCCCCGAAGGTGGGGAGGAGGCGAACGTCGTCGTCCGCGCCTGGGGCGAGCCGCGGGCGCTGGGGTTCGAGGCCAGGCCGCACTGGGAGATCGCGTCGGCGCTGGGGATGCTCGACCTTCCCGGCGGGGCGAAGGTGGCGGGGAGCGGCTTCCCCGCGTACCGGGGGATGGGGGCTCGGCTGCAGCGCGCGCTGATCAACTTCTTCCTGGACCTGCACACGCGCGAGCACGGCTACACCGAGGTGGAGCCGCCCTTCCTGGTGACGCGCGAGTCGATGCAGGGGACCGGGCAGTACCCCAAGTTCGTGGAGGACGGCGACGCCTACGAGCTGCCGGAGGACGGGCTCTACCTCGTCCCCACCAGCGAGGTGCCGCTGGTCAACCTCCATCGCGACGAGATGCTGGAGGCGGAGCGGCTGCCGGTGGCGCTCACCGCGTACTCGCCCTGCTTCCGGCGCGAGGCCGGCGCGGCGGGGAAGGACACGCGCGGGCTGCTGCGGCTGCACCAGTTCGACAAGGTGGAGTTGGTGCGCTTCGAGCGCCCCGACGCGAGTTGGGACGCGCTGGAGGCCATCACCGGCCAGGCGGAGAAGGTGCTGCGTCTCCTCGGCCTTCCCTACCGCGTCCTTCTCCTCGCTGCTGGGGACACGGGGTTCAGCGCGGCCAAGACGTACGACCTGGAGGCGTGGGCGCCGGGGGTGGGGAAGTGGCTGGAGGTGAGCAGCGCGTCGAACTGCACCGACTTCCAGGCGCGCCGCGCGAACATCCGCTTCCGCCCCGAGCCGGGCGCGAAGCCGGAGTTCGTGCACACGCTGAACGCCTCGGGGCTGGCGCTGCCGCGCACGGTGGTGGCCATTTTGGAGAACTACCAGAACGCAGACGGCTCGGTGACGGTGCCCGAGGTGCTGCGCCCGTACCTGGGCGCGGACCGGATCGCCTGACCCGCGCGCCCGCCCGGCGGACGCGCGCCCCCGACCACGCGGACGCGCGCGTCCGCCACCCCCGCAGCCTGCCGTGCCGGCCTTCCGCCTGAACCGACGGCACCTGCCCACCGCGCTGGGGCTGCTGGCCGCGGCCACGCTGGCGTGGTATCTCCTCTACAGCCAGTTCCTGGTCCGCGAGATGCGCCACGAGAGCGAGGTGCACTCGCGGATCGTGGTGCGCATCCTCACCGGGCTGAACGACCCCAGCCAGGACGCGCCCATGCGCACCCTGCTGGAGCTCAGCACCGAGGTGCAGGACCTGGACTTCCCCATCGTCTACACCGACCAGGACGGGATCCCGGCGTTCGCCACCAACCTGCCGTTCGAGGCCGACCTGGCCGACTCGGCGGGGGTGGTGCGGGTGCTGGAGTACGCGCAGGAGCTCAGGCGCCTCAATCCGCCGATCGTGGAGCCGGGGCTGGGGACCATCTACTTCGGCGACACGCCGACCATCCGCCGCCTGCGCTGGATTCCCTGGCTGCAGGTGAGCGCCATGGCGTGCCTGCTGTTCGCCGCGGCGTGGATGATCCGCCACAACGCGCGCACGGAGCGCGAGCGCATCTGGGCGGCGATGGCGCGCGAGAGCGCCCACCAGATGGCCACGCCGCTCTCCTCGCTGGCCGGGTGGGTGGAGATCCTGCGGCTCCCCGAGGAGGAGCGCGAGGACATGGCCAGCCTTCCCGCGGTGGCGGCGGAGATGGAGGCCGACCTGGACCGGCTGGAGAAGGTGGCGCGTCGCTTCGAGTGGATCGGCCGCCCGGTGCAGAAGGAGCCGGTGGAGGTGCGGCCGCTGCTGCGCGTGCTGGAGCGTTACGTGCGCGTGCGCCTGCCGCAGCTGCGCCGCAGCGTGGAGATGCGCGTGGAGGTGCCCGAGGGCGTGCCGCCGATCGACGGGAACGCGATCCTGCTGGAGTGGGCGCTGGAGAACCTGATCAAGAACGCGCTCGACGCGCTGGCGGGCTCGGGCGGGCAGATCACCATCGAGGCTCAGGCGCCGTCGGAGCGCACGGTGGAGGTGCGGGTGAGCGACAACGGGCCGGGGGTGGCGCCCGCGGTGCGCAACACCATCTTCGAGCCGGGCGTCAGCACCAAGCAGGGGGGATGGGGCGTGGGCCTCTCGCTGGCGCGGCGGATCGTGGAGGACGTGCACGGGGGGCGGCTGTACCTGGCCCCCACGGAGCGCGGCGCCACCTTCGTGATGGTCCTCCCCGCCGCCGAGCGCGCGGCCACGGACGCGGACAAGGGGCCGGGACTGGGGATCCGCGCGCGCATCGGGCTGCCGTGGGGCGCCAAGCCCGACGCGGGGGCGGACGCCACGGCGGGGGATGGAGCGGCTCCCCGGGATGCCGCGGGCCGCACGGGGACGTCGCACGACCGGGACGCGCCGGGGGACTGAGCCGCGTGCGGATCGGCGCGGGTGGCGGGCGCCGGCGCGGTGATCCCCCCCACCCCCGGCCCCTCCCCCACGAGGGGGGAGGGATGGGGGAGGGGAGACCTCAGCGCGGGAGCCTGTTGCGGCGCTGAGTGCTCCCCCGCTCCCGCGCAGCGGGGGAGGGGGTCGGGGGGAGGGGGCCGCCCGCGGCCGCGCGAATATCCGCAAATCCGCGCCTGCGTGAGGGATGCGCGCCCGGAGGGCCGGGACACCGCCGCGCGTGCACCGTCGCCGCGGGGTTGCGGGAAGAATGGGCGCGGCGGGGGCCCGGCGCCGTTGGGCACAGTAGTATCGTGCCCTACGGCGCGCGCAGCCCGTTTGGGCGTCTCAGCGCCCAACACGCCCAAACCACGCAGTTGCTGTTCCTTACGATCGAGAAGTCAACCCGGATCTGAATAGAAGACGGACCGATGGCGGTCGACCTTTCGCACCTGAACCCCGAGCAGCGCGACGCGGCCACCCACTTCGAGGGGCCGCTGCTGGTGCTGGCCGGCGCCGGCTCCGGCAAGACGCGCGTGCTGACCCACCGCATCGCCTGGCTGATCGACGAGATGGGCGTCGATCCGGCCTCGATCCTGGCGCTGACCTTCACCAACAAGGCGGCGGGGGAGATGCGCGACCGCGTGCGCAAGCTCCTGGGGAAGGAGCCGCAGGGGATGTGGATCGGGACCTTCCACGCCATCGGCGCGCGCATCCTCCGCCGCGACGCGCCGCGGCTGGGGTGGACGCCCGGCTTCATGGTGTACGACGCGGAAGACACCGAGGCGCTCACCAAGCGCATCGTGCGCGACCAGCTGAAGCTGGACCTCAAGCGCTGGCCCCCGCGCGCCATCCACTCGGCCATCAGCGCGGCCAAGAACGAGCTCACCGGCCCCGAGGCGTACGCCCAGGCCGCGCGCGACGCGTACGAGCTGGTCGTCGCCGACGCGTATCCGCTCTACCAGAAGGCGCTCCGGGACGCGAACGCCTTCGACTTCGACGACCTGCTGGTGAAGCCGGTCGAGCTGTTCCGCACCAACGAGCGGGTGCTGCAGCGCTACCGCGAGCGCTTCACCTTCATCCTGGTCGACGAGTACCAGGACACCAACCGGGCGCAGTACGTCTTCCTCCGACTCCTCGCGGAAGAGCACCAGAACCTGTTCGTGGTGGGCGACGACGACCAGTCGATCTACGGCTGGCGGGGCGCCGACATCCGCAACATCCTCGACTTCGAGAAGGACTTCCCCGGCGCGCGCACCGTGCGCCTGGAGCAGAACTACCGCTCCACGCAGGTGATCCTCGATGCGGCGAACCGCGTGATCTCCGAGAACAGGAAGCGCAAGGGGAAGACGCTGCGCACCGACAACGCCGGCGGCGAGCAGGTGACGCTGGTGGAGTGCGCGGACGAGAAGGACGAGGCGGAATGGGTGGCTGCCGAGATCAACGCGCGGATGGGCGACGACCGCGGCCTGAAGCTGAAGCATTTCGTCGTCCTCTACCGTACGAACAGCCAGTCGCGCGCGATCGAGGAGGCGCTGCGGCGCGAGGGGATGGCGTACCGGGTGATCGGCGGGATCCGCTTCTACGAGCGGCGCGAGGTGAAGGACGCGCTCGCGTATCTCCGACTGGTCGCCAACCCGGCCGCGGACGAGGCGTTCCTGCGCATCGTGAACGTGCCCCGCCGCGGCATCGGCGATGCGTCGATCGCGCGGCTGGGCGAGTACGCGACGGCGCGGGGGCTCTCGCTCCTGGCCGCGGCGGAGCGGGCGGGGCAGATCGACGAGATCCGCGGCCCCGCGGCGCGCGCGCTCCCCGAGCTGGCGTCGCTGATCGCCAAGCATGCCGCGGTCGCCGACCGGCTGCCGCTGGACGAGGTGCTGCGCGGGATCGTCACCGAGAGCGGGCTGATCGAGTCGCTGAAGGAGGAAGGGCAGGAAGGCGAGGACCGCATCGCCAACGTCGAGTCGCTGATCGCGGGCGCGGCCGACCTGCAGGAGCGGCTGCTGGAGCAGGACGAGGAGCTGCTCGAGGAGCTGGCGAGCGAGGGAGCCACCGGTCCGCGCGCGCTCGACCGCTTCCTGGAGCACGTGGCGCTGATCGCCGACATCGACCAGCACGACCCCGGCGCCGACGCGGTGTCGATGATGACGCTGCACAACGCCAAGGGGCTGGAGTTCCCGGTCGTCTTCATCACCGGGCTCGAGGACGGGCTCTTCCCGCTCGTCCGCGCGATGGACGAGCCGGAGCAGCTGGAAGAGGAGCGGCGGCTGTTCTACGTCGGCATCACCCGCGCGGAGCGGAAGCTCTACCTCGCCTATGCCAAGCGGCGACGGCGGGGGCGCGAGTGGATGGACACGGTGCCCAGCTCGTTCCTCGAGTCGCTGCCGAAGAACCTGGTGGACGTGCGCCACAGCGAGCGCACGCTGGAGTACACCAGCGGCTACGCGCAGCCGTGGAAGAGCTTCGCCAGCCGCTTCGGCACCCGGCGCGAGCGGATGGGCTTCGCGCCGCCGCCGCGGCGCGCGGCGCCCGAGGACCCGTCGTACCAGGTGGACTACAGCGACAGCCAGGAGGCGGTGTCGCTGGTGAAGGGCGCGCGCGTGCGCCATCCGCGCTTCGGCGCCGGCACCGTGCGCGAGCTGAGCGGCTTCGGCGCCGACGTGAAGGCCGCGATCGACTTCGACGCCGAGGACGTGGGCCGGAAGATCGTGGTGCTGAAGTACGCCAACCTCGAGCGGGAGTACGATTGATCCGGTCGCGCCCCGTGCTGCCGGGGATCGTGGCAGGGGGCGGGCGGATGCTCATCGATGGGACCTTCGAATCATGAGGAGAATCGCGTGATGATGACGAACCCATGCCGCTGCCTTCCAATCCTGGCGCTCTCGGCCGCGCTTGTCGCCTGCGGTGGGACGGAGGGCACCGCGCAGCCGGAGAAGCGGGCGACGGCGGCGGCCAGCGGCCCCATCGTCGACGTGACCCAGGACGACGCGGAGATGAACGCCGCCATCGCGCGCGCCCGCGCCACCTCGGGCGAGCTGCTCGCGCGCCTCCGCCAGCCGCCGTCGGGGATGAGCTACCTGGGCGTGAAGGTGCAGGTGGGCGACGATCGCCGTGGCGAGCACATCTGGCTCTACGGCGTGCGGCTCGAGGGCGAGCGGATCGCGGGACGGCTGCTGGACGACGCGGAGTACTTCCCGCAGTACCACCAGGGCGACGAGATCCGCGTACTTCCCTCGGAGATCTCCGACTGGATGACGGTGGAGGATGGCCACGCCTGCGGCGGGTTCACCGCGCGCGTGCTGATCCCGCGGCTGTCGCCCGCCGAGCGGAAGGAATACCTGCGCTCGATGGAGATCCCGCGCCTCCCTCCCGGCGACCAGGTGTGCGACGGAGGGGCGGGGAGATGAGGCGAGCCGGACCGGTTGCCGACGCCCGCGAGCTGGTGGTGCTCGCGCACGGGCTCGGCCGCACGCCCGCGTCGATGTGGTGGCTCGCGCGGTCGCTGCGGGCGCGCGGCTACCGCGTGCTGAACTGGGGATATCCCAGCCACACCCAGCCCGTCGCGGAGCTCGGCGCGCGCATGGCCCGCGACGTGGAAGCCGCGCTGGGCGATGCGCCCGCGGTGCACTTCGTCGGGCACAGCCTGGGCAACGTGCTGATCCGCTGGGTGCTCGCCCACCAGCCGCCGGAGCGCGTCGGCCGCGTGGTGATGCTGGCGCCGCCCAACCGCGGGGCGCGCAGGGCCGACCTTGCCGCGCGATACGTCGGCTGGCTGCTTCCCCCGCTCGCGGACCTGCGCACCGCCGCGGATGCCACCGTCCGCGCGCTCGCCGCGCCCGCGGGCGTGGAGGTCGGCATCATCGCCGGCGCGCGCGACCGCACCGTCCGCGTCGCCGAGACGCACCTGGACGGCGCCGCGGGCCACGTGCTCGTCCCCGGCGGCCACACCTTCATCATGCTCCGCCGCGACGTCCGGCGCCTGGTCCACGGCTTCCTCGCCACCGGCACCTTCGCGACGTGAGCCGTCGCCAGAAAACACATCTGCGACGAGAGCCGGCCGCGTGAGCGATCACGCGGCCGGTTTGTTTCTTCGATTCGTTCGGCACAGAGCGTCCCACTACCGATTGCGAGCTTCCCACTCCGTCAGTGCCACGATGCACGTGTCGAGCACGTCGGCGACATTCGCGTATGCGCCTGAGTCCACGCGCTCCCAGACAGCCTGCTCAAACACAGCTGTCACCTTTAGCGTCCTGCGTTTGCGCCTTGCGAATGCTTCTTGAAAGATTGCGCCGCTGGTGGATTACGCGTGAAATCTCGATGTGTTGTGGGTGGGTACGATAGAATACGATGTGCTTTCCTACCGGATGGCTTCGCAGTCCACGACCAAGATCGCCTCTCGGCCTCCCAAGGCGAGGCATCGAGGCGATCAGGTCGAAACTGGAGAGCAGTTGCTCCAGCAGGGCGTCGGAAGCGGAAGGATCTCCCGTTTCGTTGAATACGTAGGTTGTTGCTTCGAGAATCTCCCGCTGAGCAGCTGGCGCGATGACGTAGGTTGTCAGCGGCCGGTCCTCCGTCGAACCTCGGCTCGCATCATCGCGATAGCCTGTTCGCGCGGAATCCCTTCTCCCCGATCAAGCTCGTCCAAGCCGAGCTGAATCTCCCGCTTGAGCCACTCGTGGTTCTCCTCGAGGTCGGCCTCGAGTAGCGACAGTCCCTCCAGGCACGCCTTGAGCACATCCTCGACGCTCTCGTACTTGCCCGACTCCACGCGCTCGCGGACGGCGCGCTCGAACTCGGGGGGGATGTTCAGGCTCATGGCGGACCTCTGCTCGACCGCGTGCACGCTCATCCGGCAGACCTCCAAAGCTATGGTGGATGCAAGGCTGTATCCAGCATTGGCGTTCTCGTTCCGCAGCGGACATCTCTAGCGGCTCCGTCGCGCCCGGGCTCTCATTCGCTCGACGACTTCGTCACCGGGAATGAGCGGCTCGTTTTCGGCGCTTTCGATGCTGAGCTGGATCTCGCGCCTGAGCCACTCTCCTTCGTCCAGGAGATCCGCCTCCTGCTGCCCGAGGCTCGCGAGGTGAGCCTTCGGCTGGTTGGTGCTTTCATCCTGCTCAGGCCGAATGCGCTCCGCTACCGCATGGTCCCGCTGCTTCAGGCGCGCGCGGACCCGGTCGGACGCCACTCGTCCGTCCATCACCTGTCCGCGGTTGATCTGGTCTAGCCCGATCTGAATTTCGCGTCTCAACGCATCGAGCTGATCCGCTTCGTCAGACATAATCTGCCTTTCACCTTGTCCTGCGATTGCGCCGGCTCTTCCCTCTGCGGCCGCGCGCGCGCCTGCGGCGCTTGAACGCGCGCTCCTGGTCCTCGCTCTGGTGCAGCAGGCGCACGACTTCGATGCCGTAGCGCGTGGGACGGTAGAAGAGCACGTACGGGTGCACAGGAAAGCTGCGCACGCGCGTGCCCATCTCCGGGCGTGCGCGGCCGCTTCGCGGGAAATCGGCGAGACGCCCGCACGCCGCGATCACGCGCTCGACGAGCGCGGACGCGGCGCCGGGCGCGTCCGCTTTCTTCATCTTCGCGACCTCCGCCTTCAGCTTCGCTCTCGCGGTGAAGGTCCAGCGGTGCTCGCTCAGCTGTCGTCTCCGCGCGCCAGTTCACGCATCTCGCGGGCGACCTCCTCGCCCCGGACGAGCTCTCCCCGCTCGGACTCGCCGATACCCGCCTGGATGGCGCGGCGGATGAGCTGGAGCTTTCCCGCCGCGTCCGTTTCCGCCCACGCGAGGACGTGGATCGCCGCGCGGAGCACTTCGTCGGTGGTATGGTAGAGCCCCGTGCCCACGCGCTGCAGGACCGCGGCTTCCACGTCGGGGGGAACTTCCAGGGACATAATCTGCTCCTCCATTCGGCCGGAATCAATCCACCGCGTGATAGCGGCCACCGGTGTACAGTTTAAGAGTCGTAGAGGTCAGGTGTGCCCACGGTGGCGCAATCGACACGGTGTTGGCGTCCACTTGCCCGGCGTTCACGTCGTCAACTTGGTGGCGCGGAGAATAGCGGAAAAACCGGGATCTGGCCAGTCTCCCGACAGAATTGCATCTCGCCCAAATCATACACCCCGTGTGCCTTGCAACGAGGCGACTTGGCAGAATCGAGGGACGCCTGTGGCCGAATAGGAGCTGTGTGGAGATGAGGAACCGCGGCGGAATCGGTCCGCGTGCGTTCGTTTTCAGCCGCGCGGGGACGAGCCGTTGGTGTGGGGCTTCTCGCGGAGGTGCCCGAAGGGGATGTCGGGGAGGGGGAAGAACTCGTCGGCCATCTCCTCCAGCAGCTCCGGGCGCTCGGCGGCGCCGTCGAGCAGCGCCATCCGCCGCACCTTCTTGCTGAGCTCCAGGTTGCGCTCGCCGATGGGGTCGAGCGCGCGGGGGATGGCCTCGCCGCGGCGCTGCAGGTAGTCGACCACGTAGTCGAACGAGCGCACGACGTACTGGTGCACCGTGTCGTCGGTCAGCTCCCAGCGGCTCATGGTGACGATGGTGCCGAAGATGCTCTGCCAGCGGTCGTTGTCCTGGAAGCGGATGAGGCCGCGGAAGATGCGCCGGTTGGTGCGGAAGGAGAAGAGGGTGCCGGAGAGCACCTCGTCGAACAGCGCGTCGGCCTGCGAGTGGTCGTGCTGGGTGACGGCCTCGCGCGCCAGCTTGGTGAACTCGTCGCCGATGTGGCGGTCCATGCGGGCCTCCCAGTACGAGTGGCCCAGGCCCTTGGTCGACGAGGTGAGGAGGAGCTGGCGGGGGACGTAGAAGTTGTGCGCGATGGTGTCCGCCGCCAGGTGCGTGAGGTAGCCGATGCCGACCGCCTTCAGCCGCTCGCTGTCGGCGGCGGCCTCGATCTCCTCGCCCACGTGCCAGTGGTGGCAGTGGCGGCCCTCGGGAACGTATTTCTTGGCCAGCGAGATGTCGGCGGCCAGCGAGCCGTAGATGAAGTCGAACGGGTGGGCCGCCAGGATGGCGCGGATGGCGTCGGGAAGGAGCTGCAGCGACTGCAGCACCTGCCAGCTGAGGTACGCGTGCGTCCCCGGGCCCCATGCCCACGCGTGGCCGGGGGTGAGCGCCACCAGCAGCAGCGCGATCGCGGCGGCCGCCAGCAGGCCGCCCCTGGACAGCTTCATTCCTCTTCCGTCGTCCCGCGGAAGCGCAGCCCGCCCGCCCGGCGCCGCCGCTCGTTCTTGCGGCGCTCGCTGGACCGGCGCTCGCCCGTGCGCCGCTCGCCGATCTGCTCCGACAGCTCGTCGCGCGCCTCGGCCAGGATGCGCCGTACCTCGTCGCGGAACTCGGACAGCAGCTCGCGGCCGGCGTCGATCGCGTCCTCGGCCACCTCGCCGGTGGCGGCGCGTCCGCGCTGGAGGCCGCGCGCCACCTGGCCGGCGCTGCGGCGCAGCTTCTTCCGGTACGGCTTCAGCTCGCGCAGCAGCCGCTCCTTGGCCGTCTTCGGCTGCGGCCGCAGCAGCAGCGTGGCCCCGATCCCCAGCACCGTGCCCACCGCGAAGGCGGCGAGGAACTCGGTGGTATCCTGGCGTGCCATGGTCGCTCCGTCGTCGTGTCACCCGCCCCGGCCGCGGCGCCCGCGCCCGCGGATCTCGATCTCCACGTCCCCCTCGTCCGCGTCCCCCGGGTCTTCGCCGAGGTCGTCGTCCACCCCGTACTCGTCGTCCTCGTCCTCGGCGTAGACGTCGTCGCCGGCCTCGAGCTCGCCCAGCTGGTAGCGGCGGAAGGTGTCGGCGCCAGCCTGGATGCCGCGGAGGGTCGACGCGCCGCCGATGAACAGCGCTTCGGCCTCTTCCTGCACCACGCCGATCAGCGCATTGAACTCGCCCACGCGCTCCTCCGCCTTCTCCGCCGCGGTCTTCAGCTTCGCCGTGGCCGCGTTCACGCTCTCCGACAGCCGCTCGGCGTCCTTGCGCACCGTCTTGCTGACGAAGTTCACGTTCTCGGTCACCGCGGTGACGTTGTGGATGGCGGGGGCCAAGTCGATGCGCAGCTTCTGCCCCTGCTCCTCCACCTTCTTCATCAGCGCCTTCAATCGCTTCGCCGCGAAGAGGACGCCGAGCCCCACGGCCAGCAGGGCGATGGCCAGCACGATCTGGGCGATGGCGGCGAAGGCCTGGACCCACTGCTGCCAGCCGGGCTCCTGCTGCACCACGAACACGGTGTCGTGCACGCTCTGGGCCTGCAAGAGGAGGATGGTCAAGACGCGGGTCCCGGGTCAGGTGTGGCTTGGGTCAATCGAACAGGTCTACGCCCAGCGTGCGCGCGCCGATCTTCGGCACGATGCGGGGATGGAGCCGCGAAGGCCGCCCTCGCTCCAGCGCGCCCGTCACCACCCACGCAACCTCGCGCGGGAGGGCGTCGAGCGCGGACGGGTCGCGGCGGTCGACGAGTCCGCGGAGCGCCTCGTCCAGCGCCTCGACGCCGCCCAGCAGCGACGCCGCCATGGTCGCATCGGGCGGCCCCGACCACGCGCCCGCGAGCTCGGCGACCTCGCTCGCCCACAGGTCGCCAAGCGGGAGGAGCGGCTCGGGCGGCAGCTCGCCGCCCAGCAGCAGCGCCGTCTTGCTGGCTGGATGGGCGGGGATGGAATGCTCCACCAGCCGCGCCTTCATCCGCCTCATCTCCTCCGCCGCGCGATCGCCCGAAACCTGCGGCGCAGCGTGCAAGACGGATTCCATCTCCCCCTCGTCCACCGTGACGCGAAGCACCGCGTCCACGCCGAGCGTGGAGGCCAGCATCCGCGCGGCGAGCGCCGCCTCCGGGCCGCCGTCGTCGAGCAGGGCGATGCGCTGCGCGCCGCGGTCCGCCAGCGCCTGGCGCGCCACCGCGCCGACGATCTCCGCGATGCGGGCCTCGCGGGCGGTCATCCGCGCGCCCCGATCAGCCGCGCGAGCTCCGCGTGGACGAGCCGCGGGTCGTCGTCGCGCGCGTGGGCGTACGGGCGGCGCGCGGCCGCGACGGCGTCGAGCGAGAGGTCGACGGTGAGCCGGGCTTCCGCAAGGTCGTCCGCGCGGGCGATCAGCTCCCCGCCGGGGCCGGCGACCAGCGAGCCGCCGCCGAAGACGCACGACGCTTCCGTCCCCACGCGGTTGGCGACGACGACGTAGACGCCGTACGCCACCGCGGCCGCGCGCGCCAGGTGCTCCCACGCGGGCCAGCTGGCGAAGCGCCCGCCGCCCTCGCCGCCGGCCCAGCTCCCGCGCCCCGCGGCGGCCGCCTGCACGATCACCAGGTGCGCGCCGTCCGCGGCCAGGAGATACGTCAGCGCCGGGTGCCACAGGTCCTCGCAGACCAGCAGGCCGACGCGCCATCCCCCACCTGCGTCGTAGGCCCGCGCGCGGTCGCCGCGGCCGAACCATCGCCCCTCGTCGAACATCCCGTACGTGGGGAGATAGACCTTGCGGTGGCGATGGAGGACGCGCCCGCCGCGCAGGTGCAGCGCCGCGTTGTACGGCACGAACGCCGCGTCGCGCTCGATCCCCCCGACGATCACGTCCGGCCCCACCGCGAGCTGGGGATACGGCGCGTCGTCCGCGAGGACGGCCAGCGCGTGCACCCGGTCGCGCACGTCGTAGCCCGTGACGGAAAGCTCCGGCGTCACCACCAGGTCGACGCCGTCCGCCGCCGCGTCGGCCTGCGCCGCGGCGATGCGCGCCAGGTTCGCGTCCGCATCCCCCAGCACGGGCGCGAGTTGCTCCACGCGCAGCCGCAGGCGATCCGCCGTGAAGCCGTCCATCACCCCGCCCGGACGCCGTTGCGCACCCCGATCTCCATCTCCCGATACGGGCAGCTCGAATCGCGGTTTCGGGGGATGGGGATCGGGGGGAAACGCACGCGCGGCGCGGGTTCGGGAGGCCTGTCGAAGCCTCGTGGCGGCGGTGTGGAAAACGCGCCGCATCTTACGCCCGCCGCGACGGCGATGTCAAGCAAAACTCAGGCGCCGCCTGCATTCCCGGGCGCTTTTGCGCGCCGTTCACGGGGGCGCTAGCTTCTCGTCCCCCCGCGCCTCGGCGGGCGGGGGTGTGGACGGGCCGCGCACGACTCTTGCGCCTGCGCTCCGGCCCCGAGACAGCCCGTACGCGGCCTCTCCGATTGCCCCCGGAGACGCCGTGACTTCCCACGTTCCAGGTCCGGAGACCCGAGTTGCCCAAGTTCGTCGTCCAGGGGGGGAAGCGCCTGAAAGGGGCGATTCGCCCGGCCGGGAACAAGAACGCGGCCCTGCCCATGCTGGCCGCCACGCTGCTGACCGACGAGGACGTGTTCCTGGAGAACGTCCCGCGGATCCGCGACGTGCTGACGCTGCTGGACCTGCTGGAGGCGCTGGGCGCCGAGACGGAGTGGGTGGGCGACAACGAGGTGCGCGTGCGCGCCGCCGACGTGGGCCACACGCAGCTGAATGCCGAGGCCGCGGCCCGCATCCGCGCCTCGATCCTCCTCGCCGGACCAATGCTCGCACGGACCGGGGGGATGAACCTGCCGCCGCCGGGCGGCGACGTGATCGGCCGGCGGCGCGTGGACACGCACTTCCTGGCCTTTCAGAAGCTGGGCGCGCGCTTCGAGCACGACGCCAGGGGCTTCCGCGTGAAGAGCGACGGGCTCGTCGGCGGCGACATGTTCCTCGACGAGCCGAGCGTGACGGGGACCGAGAACGCGGTGATGGCAGCGTCGCTGGCGCGCGGGACGACGCGCATCCGCAACGCCGCCGCCGAGCCGCACGTCCAGGACCTCTGCCACATGCTGGTGGGGATGGGCGCGCCCATCGACGGGATCGGCAGCGGCACGCTGACCATCCAGGGCGCGCAGAAGCTGCGCGGCGGGCGCTTCCGCATCACCAGCGACCACATCGAGGTGGGGAGCTTCATCGGGCTGGCCGCCGTGACGCGGTCCGAACTGACGATTCTCGACGCCGCGCCGGAGCACCTGGACAGCACGCTGATCGGGTTCGAGCGGCTGGGGGTGAAGGTGGAGGTGCGCGGGCAGGACCTCTTCATCCCCGGCGGGCAGGAGATGAAGGTGCACGCGGACATCGGCGGCCACATCCCCAAGGTCGACGATGGGCCGTGGCCGGCGTTCCCGGCGGACTGCACCTCGATCGCGCTGGTGACGGCCACGCAGTGCGAGGGAACGATCCTGATCCACGAGAAGATGTTCGAGTCGCGGATGTTCTTCGCCGACAAGCTCATCTCCATGGGCGCGCGGCTGGTGCTGTGCGACCCGCACCGCGTGCTGGTGATCGGCCCGTCGAAGCTGCGCGGCGGCCTGGTGGAGAGCCCCGACATCCGCGCGGGGATGGCGCTGCTGATCGCCGCGCTGGGCGCCGAGGGGCAGAGCGAGATCTTCAACATCGGCCAGATCGAGCGCGGCTACGAGCGCATCGACGAGCGCCTCCGCGCGCTGGGCGCGGACATCGCGAAGATGGACTCGCGGAGCTGATCGCCAGCTCGTCGGCCGGCTCATCACGGGCGAATGAATTCGCGGCAACAACCGCACAAAGTCCCTGCGGGACTGCTGCCGCGACATTCGCGTGAAGCGCTGAAATCGGTGCATGCGCTGAGTTCTCCCCTCCCCTGCGAAGCGCCCTGCGAAGCGGGGGAGGGGCCGGGGGAGCGGGCCAGCCGGCGCCGCGCCGGGATCGGCTTCTCGCGCCGACATCTCGCGCATCCGAGACGAATCAACCCATCATGTCCGACGAACAGCCACGCTCGCGGCCGCCCACCATCGGCGAGGGGATCCGCGCGGGGATCGGGATCCTGACGGCCTTCAAGGAAGCCATCGAGGAGACGATCGAGGACGCCGCCACCTCCAACGATCTCCGTCCCGAGCGCGCGAAGGAGGCGCTGACCGGCGCCCTCAGCCGCGCGTCCGAGGCGCTTGGCGACGTGCGCGAGCGGCTCGACGTGGTGCCGCGCCGCGAGTTCGAGGCGCTCCGCGCGGAGGTGGAGGAGCTGCGCCGCAGGCTCGACCGGCTCGACGGCAGCGGTGGCGTGCGCTTCCTCGACGCCGGCGGCCCGTCGGGCGAGGGCGGCGCTTCGTGACGGACGTCGCGGCCGCGGCGCGGGTGGTCGAGGAGACGCTGCTCGCCGGCGATGTGCCGCTCTGGGTGCATCCGGAGTGGGCGGAGCGCTTCCCGTGGCTGGTGCAGGGGACGACGGGGCGGGGGACGGGCGACGAGCCGTTCGACCTGGGCCTCTCCGGCGCGCAGCCGGTGGGGAAGGTGCTGGACCGCTGGCGCGCCATGATCGCCACGACGGGGATGCGCACGGCGGTGCACTCGCGGCAGGTGCACGGGGCCGAACTGTGGGTGCACCACGAGCGCGGCGCGCCGGGTGTCTCGGTGATGAGCGGCTTCGACGGGCACCTGACCGCGCGCGCCGGGCTGCTGCTGAGCGCGGGCGTGGCGGACTGCACCCCCGTCTCCATCGTCGATTCCGGGCACCGCTGCGTGGCGATGGTGCACTCGGGCTGGCGCGGCACCGCGGCGGGGATCTCCGAGCGCGCCATCGCCAAGCTGGCGGGGATGTGGTCGTCGCGGCCGGAGGCGCTGTGGGTGCATTGCGGCCCGTCCATCTGCGGGCGATGCTACGAGGTGGGGCCGGAGGTGCACGCCGCCATCCACCCCGATCGCGAGCCGCCGCCCGGGCGCGAGCCCATCGACGTCTCCGCCGCGATCGCAGGGCGAGTGATCGCCGCGGGGGTGCCGGCGGAGCAGGTGACCGTCTCCGCGCACTGCACGCGGTGCGGATCTCCCGACTTCTTCTCGCACCGCGCGGGCTCGGCGGGGCGGCAGATGGGCGTGCTGGGGATCCGCGGCGAGGATTGAGCCTGCATCGGATCGATGCACCGCCGCACCGGGATGCACAGCTTCCGGTCATCTCCCCAAGGACATCGATGGACGGTGAATCGCGCGCGCCGCGGCGGGAAACGCTGGCGCGCGCTGGGTTTTTTCGTCAGATTTAAATGATACGGCTGGAGACGTGAATCCGGCCGTCCGCGGGCATGCGTACTGCCACCGACGGCAGCGTGGGGATTCTCCCCGCGACGACAACCACGCATTGCCTGATTCCCGCCGGACGCCGTGCCGGCCATCTTCCGCGCCGTGAATACGACCGCCGCGCTCCTCGTGAAGCGCACTTCCGCCCATCGCCTGACGGCCCTGCTGGCCCTAGTACTTTTCCTGTTCTCGTGGACGGGAGAGGCGCTGGGGATGCATGGCTGCCCGCATCACGACGCGGTGCCGTCGGCGGCGCAGGCGTCGCACGCGGCGGCGCACGGCGGGCATCACGGCGCCGCGCAGCCGTCGCACGACGCGCAGGCGCCGGAGCACGGCGACCAGCATGCGTGCACCTGCCAGGGCACCTGCCCGTCGGCCACCGGCGGCGCGCTCCCCACCGTCGCGGACGCGGCGGTGCGCGTGGCACCGGAGTTCGTCTCGAAGGCGCCGCGGCAGGCCTCAGGCGCCATCACCCCGCGGCTCGTCCCCTTCTTCCTCCCGTACGGCCAGGGTCCTCCCCCGCTCGGCTGATCTCCACCAGACAAGAGCGCACGACGGAACCGCCCGGGCATCTTCCCGCGCCCGGCGCCGCGTGCACGTACACCTGGATCAGCCGAGGTGAAGTGTGTCCATCTCCAGTTCGTCCGTAATCCGTCTGCAGCGCGCGGTGCTCGCGCTCGTGCCGCTCGCCATCGCCCTGCTCGCCGTCCCCGCGCTCGCGCAGGGAACCGGCTTCGTCGAGGGCACCGTCACCGCGCAGGCGGGCGGCGCGCCCCTGGCCGGCGTCCGCGTCGCGGTGGACGGCGCCGCACCGGCGGTGACCGACGCCGCGGGGCGCTTCCACATCGCCCGCGTCCCCGCCGGGCCGCGCACCCTCGTCGCGACGCGGCTGGGGCTGGCGGCGGAGACGCGCGCCATCTCCGTCGCCGGCGGGGAGACCGCGCGCGCCGACCTGGCCATGCGCGAGGAAAGCACGGTGCTGCCGTCGCTCGTGGTCAGCAGCACTCGCGAGGTGCAGCGCCTGGGCGAGACGCCGGCGACGGTCGGCGTCGTTTCCTCCGCGCAACTCCGCGAGCAGCGGCCCACGCACCCGTCCGAGGTGATGAGCCAGATCCCCGGCGTGTGGGTGAGCGTCACCGGCGGCGAGGGGCACGCGACGTCGATCCGCCAGCCGAACACCACCAATCCCGTCTACCTGTACCTGGAAGACGGCGTCCCCACCCGCTCCACCGGCTTCTTCAACCACAACGCGCTGTACGAGGTCAACGTCCCGCAGGCCGACCGCATCGAGGTGCTGAAGGGGCCCTCGAGCGCGCTGTACGGCAGCGACGCCATCGGCGGCGTGGTGAACGTGGAGACGCGTGCGCCGTCGCGCCGCGCGGGCGTGGAACTGTACGGCGAGGGCGGCGCGTACGGCTGGGGCCGGCTCCTCCTGGCCGCGTCGGGGACGCGGGGCGACAACGGCTTCCGCGCGGACGTGAACCTCACGCGCACCGGCGGCTGGTGCGACGGGACCGACTACACGCGGCAGAGCGGGATGCTGCGCTGGGACCGGCAGCTGGGCGGCGGCGCGTCGCTGAAGACGGTGCTGGCGGTGAGCCACATCGACCAGCAGACCGCCGGCGCGTCGATGCTGCTGGCGGCCGACTACCGCGCGAACCCCACGCTCAACTACACGCCCATCTCCTTCCGCCGCGTGTCGGCGATGCGGCTCTCCAGCGACTTCGAGCGTGCGGGCGCGGGAACGCTGCTCAGCATCATCCCCTTCGTGCGCTGGAACCGCATGGACCTGCTCCCCAACTGGAGCCTGACGTACGATCCCACCGTCTACACCACCGGCCACCACTCCTTCGGCGTGCTGGCCAAGTACCGCGTGGACGTCGATCCCCTGCGCACGCGGCTGATCGGCGGGGTGGACGTGGACTACAGCCCCGGCGGCCGCACCGAGGACCTCATCCAGCCCGCGCGCACCGGCCAGGTCTTCACCGGCTACCAGAAGGTCGGCCGCGTCTACGACTACGACGTGACCTTCCGCGGCGTCTCGCCCTACCTGCAGGCCGAGGCCGCGGCCACGGAGCGGCTGCACGCGACCGGCGGGCTGCGGCTGGACATGATCGACTTCAGCTACGACAACCACCTGAACGCCGTCGCCACCGGCAAGTACCGCCGCCCGGCCGACACCAGCGTCGGCTACACGCACCTGTCGCCCAAGCTCGGCGCGACGTACGAGGCGGGGCGCGGGCTCGCCGTCTTCGCCAGCTGGACGACCGGTTTCCGCACGCCCAGCGAGGGGCAGCTCTTCCGGCAGGGGCAGGCGGACAACACCGTCGCCCTCAAGCCGGTGGAGGCGGTGAGCTGGGAGGCCGGCGCGCGCGGCGAGATCCTCGGCGTCGTCGGGTACCAGCTCAGCGCCTACACGATGACGATGCGCGACGACATCCTCGCGCTCGTCAACCCCGACGGCACGCGCGAGACGGTGAACGCGGGCGAGACGCTGCACCGCGGGATCGAGGCGGGGCTGGGCGCGAAGCTCCCCGCCGGCTTCCGCGCGGACGTGAGCTGGAGCCGCGCGCTGCACCGCTACGAGGAGTGGTCGCCGCGCGCGGGGGTGGACTTCGCGGGGAACGAGATGGAGAGCGCGCCGCGCACCATCCTGAACGCGCGCCTCGGCTACGCGCTGCCGGGCGAGGGACGGCTGACGGCCGAGTGGCAGCGCATCGGCGGCTACTGGATGGACGCGGAGAACACGCACCGCTACGGCGGGCACTCGCTGCTGAACCTGCACGCCACCGTTCCCGTCGCGCGCCAAGTGGAGATCGTGGGGCGGATGAACAACGTGCTCGACCGGCGCTACGCCGAGATCGCGCAGTACACCGCCGCGCGCGGCGAGGAGTTCGCGCCGGGGATGCCGCGCTCGCTGTACCTGGGCGTGCAGTACCGCACCGCCGGCCGCTGAGGGGGATGACGATGAAGAGAACGACGACAATCGGCGTGATCGCGGCCATCACGGCCGCGGTCGCCGCCGCCACGGCGGTGACGCGCGGCGGCTCCGCGCTCGCCCCGGCGACGACGGTCGCGGCGGCGGGCGCGTCGAACCCGACCGCGGCGGAGGACGCGCGCGGCGTGCGCTACGTCGCCTGGGTGGGGACGGGTGGCGGCACGTCCAACGTCTACCTCGCCCGCGCGGACGGCGGCGCGTTCGCCGCGCCCGTGCGCGTGAACGACGTCGCGGGCGACGCGGCGCCTCACGAGCAGGCGCCCGCGCAGGTGGCCGTCGGCCCGCGCGGCGAGGTGTACGTCGTCTGGCAGAACAACCGCGAGATCCCGGGCCGCCGCTTTCCCGCGAGCGATCTCCGCCTCGCGCGCTCCACGGACGGCGGCCGCACCTTCGCGCCCGCGGTGACGGTGAACGACGACGCGGGCGGGGCGCCGTCTTCGCACACCTTCCACAACATCGCGGTGGGGAAGGACGGCACCGTGTGGGTCTCATGGCTCGACTCACGCGTCCGCGACGCCGAGCGCGCCCGCCGCCATCCGCGCCCCGCGCCCTCGGCTGCAAAGACTTCGGGGGATTCGACGAAGAGCATGCACGGCCACGGCGGCATGGCCGAGGATCCCACGCTCCCCGGCTCGGAGATCCGCGTCGCCCGCTCGACGGACGGCGGCAGGACGTTCGGGCCGGGCATGGTGGTCGACGCCGGCGTCTGCCCGTGCTGCCGCACCTCGCTCGCGGCCGCGCCCGACGGCTCGATCTACGTCGCCTGGCGCAAGGTCTACGCGGGTGACGTGCGCGACCCCGTCGTCGCGCGCCTCGCGCCCGGCGCGACGTCGTTCGCCGCGCCGGTGCGGGTGCACGCGGACGGCTGGGTGTTCCCCGGCTGCCCGCACGCCGGCCCGTCGCTCGCGATCGACGCGCGCGGACGCGTGCACGTGGCCTGGTACACGGGGAAGGATGGCCGGCAGGGGCTGTGGTACGCCGCGTCGGAGGACGGCGGCCGCACCTTCGGCGCCCCCGAAGCGCTGCTGACGGGCGGCTGGGTCCCACCGTCGCACGTCACCCTCGCCGCGGAGGGAGAGCACGTCTGGGCGACGTGGGACGACCGCCGCGAGCAGGAGAGTCGCGTCACCCTGGCCAGCATGGACCGCGGGCGGCCGCATGTGATCGCCCGCGAGCGCGCCGCCCGCTCCCCCGTGCTCGCCACCGGCCCGGGCGGCCTGCTCGTTGCCTGGCAGCAGGGCCAGACGGTGCGCGCCAGCACGATGAGGTGAGATTCCCCTCATCTGCTTGTAAATTGCCCCGTTCGGCGTATTGTGAAGGATGGATATCGATGTCGAGTGGGATCCGGAGAAAGCCGAGTGGAACCTTCGGAAGCACGGCGTGTCTTTCGACGAAGCCAGGTCCGTGCTGGAGGATCCCCTCTCGTTCACGGTTTTCGATGAGGACCACTCCGAAGCGGAAGATCGCGAGCTCTTGCTGGGGCGCTCGGTCGCGGACCGGCTGCTGATCGTCAGCATCACTATTCGCGGTGAGCGTATCCGGATCATCAGTGCACGCGAGATGACGCCACGGGAGAAAAGACGCTATGAGCGCAACCTCTGAGATGGACGACGATCTGCGCGCGGAGTACGACTTCACGGACGAGCAACTGCAATCGGCGGAACGCGGAAAATATGCTGACCGTGTTCGCCACGTGAACGTCGTGCGGCTCGATCCTGACGTCGCGGAGCTGTTTCCAGACTCCGACGCGGTTAATCGTGCCCTCAGAGCGCTCGGCGCGATCATACGCGAGAGGGAGCAGCAGAGAGCGGCCTGACGGCGACCTGACGCGAGCAGTTGTCACGCGCACGGCCCTGTATTGGGGGCCGCGTGCGTGTTTTCTGTTGGGAACAGATCTCCCAGATCCATTCCGCGCTCGTCAACGACGCAGCCCTTCGAGCAGATTTCTGCGCGACGAGGGGCTGGCGGGCACGCTCACCCGCTACCTGATCCCCTGGCGAACGGGTGAACTACGTCCGCGACAAGCTCGACCTCTCCACGCTGGACGAGCGCAAGCTCTTCCCCGACCTCGACGGCGTGGCCGCCCAGCTCCGGCGCTACTGCTCGCCCTACGGCGAGGCGCCCGAATCGCACGATCCGAGCGTTCGCCGCGCCGCCAGCGACGAGTGATTGCGCGTTTGTCCTACTTTGATCCGGCGGTGGCCGCTTTGTGCGGTAGTCTGTTTAGGACGGCCGGTGGCGTTTAGATTGAGTCATCCCAGCACCCACCGCCGATCCGCTGTGAGGAGGAGATGGTTTCCATCACGCACGCCGAAACCGACGAGCATACCGGCGAGGAGATCATGATCCCCGCCGGCGGGCGGATCATGGACCTGGACTGGGATGCGGTCGGGTCCGCGTTGGAGAGCGCGGGCGAGGAGTGCGGATGGGATGCAGACTTCGTGATCCGGCCTGATCACCGCCACGTGTGGGTTGTCGTCGATCCTGCAGCCGTGGATCATGTCGCCCGGACCACGCTGGATTTCTACGCGGCAGTCAGCAGGCGGATCGGGCATGAGGAGTTCATGTCCTTGTGGGTCGATTTCGATGTGGGTGACAACGATGTTCGATCCCATTGAGTTCGCCTTCCTGGCACGGCAACTGGCTGCGGGTGACCTGATCGTGTGCGGAGACCCAGCCGCCTCGCGTGAAGCTCAGCTTCGTGCCGCATTCGGACGCGCGTATTATGCCGTGTTCCTAGTTGTACGATTCGTCCTTTTGCGACGACATCACATTCGCTCCCAGTGGGTCGATCACGGCAATCTGTACAATTACCTGCAGCATTCGCGTGCAGGCGAACACCTCAATCACCTCGGGCGGGAGATCGAACGGCTCTACAGACTCCGCCAGAAAGCAGACTACGAGTTGGGACCGACTGCCGATTGGCAACGGAGGCTTACCAATCCTGTGCTCGCCGATTTCCTCGCGCGGCAGGCTATCGAATTGACCTCCGCCGTCGAGGACCTCGACTTCTCTCCCGTCGTCCACCTCTTCCGGCGGTAGGAGAATGGTTTCCATCACGCACGCCGACATCGACGAGCTCGCCGACGAGGAGATCATGATCCCCGCCGGTGGCCGCTGGATGGAGATGGACTGGGAGTGCGTCGCCCGCGCGTTCCAGGCCGCGAACGAAAAGGTCGGGTGGGATGCGGACATCATCCTGACGCCCGAGCGGCAGCACGCGCTCGTGCTGTTCCCGCGTGATCGGACTGTGGATGTCGGTCATACAATGGGTGAATTCCACGTCGCGCTGGAAGAGGCGATCGGAGCCGACGCCTTCATGTCGATCTGGATCGACTACCTGTCGAAGCCATGAGCCAGAGCTTCGAACCCGTAGAGTTCCTGGACGTCGCCATCGAGATTTGCACGAAGGCACGGGCGCTCTCGTATCCTAGTGAGCCGTGGGTCCGGACCGCAGCCGGGCGGGCTTACTACGGCCTGTATCTGATCGTGCGGAGCGCAATCGCTGATCGGCACAACATATCGCAGCGTCGCCTCAATCATGGCGCTGTGTGCTCGCATCTCCAGAACTCGAGGCTGAGCCATGACGTGCGGGCCGTGGGACGTCACCTGGAGTACCTATATGCTCTCCGCCGGCGCGCAGATTACGAGCTGCTGCCCGAGCGGCACTGGCAGGTCAGGCTGAGCGATCCGAACGCGGTGATGGCGCTTACCTTGGAAGCCGACCGGTTGGCGCGAACTGTTCCCCACCTGGATTTCACGCCCATCGCCCACCTGTTCTGAAGCGGTTCTGTACCACGTCGCGCCGGACGGAGAATTGCAGTAGCGTGCGGGGCCGCTCCGGATGGTGCGCGGCGCGTCGCAGGGTTGCACGTGCGCGCGCCGAAGCCTATATTTGGTCTTCGTTCGGAGGTTGACGGGCGCCTCGGCGGATCGTCGTTCTGAAGTGGGGAGCGGTAGCCCCCGCTTTTTTTGTTGCCGGTGCACCCCGAACGCACGCACGCGCACATGGCGGAACTGGAAGGCGGCCTGGCCGCCGACATCGAGCGCAGGGTCGACGAGCTGGGGTTCGAACTGGTGGAGCTGGAGGTGGCGGGGAACCGCGCCCGCCCCATCCTCCGGGTCTACATCGACCGCCCCGACTCGGTCCCCGGCCAGCCCGCGGTGTCGCTGGACGACTGCACCGCCGTCAGCCGCGGGCTGGAGCCCATGCTCGACGCGCGCGAAGGCCTGTCCGACCGCTACGTGCTGGAGGTCAGCTCGCCCGGCGTGGAGCGCCCGCTGGTGCGCCCGCGCGACTGGACCCGCTTCGCCGGGCAGCCCGTTTCCGTGCGGGGGAAGGCGGCGCTCGCGGGGAAGGCGCGGCGGCTCGACGGCGAGCTGCTGGGCGCCTCGGGCGCGGAGGGAGAAGAGACGGTGCGGATGCGCCTGGCCGGCGGCGAGGAGGTGGAGTTCCCCCTGGCCGAGGTCGAGAAGGCGCACCTGGTGTTCCGGTGGGGCGCGAAGTAAGACGATCGCGCGGATCATCAAACCCCGATGTTGAGGCCATGAACAACGCGACGCAGGTCCTGGCTGCATTCCGCGAGATGACCGCCAACAAGGCCATCTCGCGCGACGAGCTGCACGACCTGATCAAGGACGGCATCCTGGCGGCGCTGGCCAAGCGCTACGGCCCCAACGTGGAGGCCGAGATCGAGATCGACGAGGCCACCGGCGGCATCAACATCACCGTGCTGCGCGAGGTGGTGGCCGAGGTCGAGGACCCGTCGCGCCAGATCTCGCTCGAGGAGGCGCGCTGGGACGACCCCGACTTCGAGGTCGGCGACATCATGGAGGTGCCGGTCGAGTTCGCGCAGTTCGGGCGCAACGCGGTGATGGCCGCCAAGCAGCGCATCCTGCAGCGGGTGCGCGAGGGCGAGCGCCAGAAGATCCGCGACGAGTACGAGCACCGCGTGGGCGAGCTCCTCTCGGGCGAGGTGCAGCAGGTGGAGCGCGGCAAGCTGGTGGTCCTGCTCAACCGCGCGCGCGAGGCCGACGCCATCGTGCCGTGGAAGGAGCAGAACCCGCGCGAGCGCTTCCGCCAGGGCGAGACCATCCGCGCCGTGCTGAAGAAGGTGGAGGAGACGCCCAAGGGCCCTCGCCTCATCCTCTCGCGCGCCGACCCGCTCTTCGTGGCCGCGCTCTTCAAGCTCGAGGTTCCCGAGATCCAGCAGGGGATCGTGGACATCCGCGCCGTCTCGCGCGAGGTGGGCGGACGGACCAAGCTGGCGGTGTCGTCGCGCGACGAGTCGATCGACCCGGTGGGCGCCTGCGTGGGGCTGAAGGGCTCCCGCGTCCGCGCCGTGGTGCAGGAGCTGGGCGGCGAGCGCATCGACATCGTCCCCTGGCACCCCGACCCCGAGGTGTTCGCCAAGCGCGCGCTGGCGCCGGCCAAGGTGGCCAAGGTCATCTCGGACTACGACGCGCGGACGATGACGGCGATCGTGGACGAGGACCAGCTTTCCCTTGCCATCGGCCGCAACGGGCAGAACGTGCGGCTGGCCAGCCAGCTGATCGGCTGGCAGCTGGACCTGTACGGCTCGCGCGAGTGGATGGAGCACGGCGCCGAGCGGGTGCTGTTCGGCGGGACCGGCGAAGGCGAGGAGTCGGCCGACTTCCCCGTCAGCGACCTGCCGCTGCCGCCGGCCACGCTGGCCGCGCTGCAGGCCGCGGGATACAACACCTTCTACGACATCATCGACCTGGAGCGCGAGGACCTGATGCGCATCCCGGCCATCGGCCAGGCCGAGGCGGAGCGCATCGCCCAGCTCATCGAGGAGATGACGGTGGAGGAGGACGAGGAGGCCGAGGCGCGGCCTGCCGCGGCGTCGGCCGAGGACGACGAGGAAGCCGGGGCGCAACCTGCCGCGGCGGCTGCGGACGAGGCGGAAGGCGCGGAAAACAAGGGAGAAACGGGTGCCGAGGGGTTGACACCCGGCGACGAGGCCTAGAACTTGGCAGGTCTGGACTGAACCGCCGCATGGACCCCGCCGGAACGGCCACGCCGGAGCGCGCGCTGCTGGACCTCCTGGGACTGGCGGCCCGCGCCCGGGCGTTCGTGCACGGCACCGACGCCACCCGGCGCGGAGTCCGCGACGGCGAGGTCGCGGGCGTCCTCCTCGCCGCGGACACTTCTCCCACGCAGAGCAAGAAGCTGGTCCCGCTTCTCCAGGCGCGCGGCGTTGCGTACGCCGCGTGCCTGACCCGCGCCACGATCGGCGCGGCGGCGGGGCTCGGCGCCGTTTCGGCGCTGGGCTTCACGGACCGAAATTTCGCGCGGCGCGCCCTCGAGCTGGCGGCCGCCCTGAACGACGCCCCGCAGGAACCGGTTTGACGAGTCACGGAGGAAAGCTTCACTGATGCGTGTCTTCGAAGTCGCCAAGGAGCTGAACGTTCCGGCTGAGGCCTTGGTGCACCTCCTGCGGGAGATGGACATCCCGGTGCGCAGCCACATGTCGGAGATCTCCGACGAGCACGTGGCGCGCGTGCGCACCTGGATCGAGCGCGAGCGCCGCCTGGGGCACCGCGACGTGGGCGAGGCGGTGGAGGCGGCCATCGGCGAGGTGGCCAGCCCGCCGCGCCGCCGCCGCCGCAAGGCCGAGGCTGCGCCCGAGGGCGAGGCCGCCGAGGCGGAGAGCACCGCGTCGCCCACGGCCGACGCGGCGGATGCGCTGGCGGCCGAGGCGGCCGAGGCCGCCGCCGAGCGCGGCGCCGAGCTGGTGACCGTCGGCGGGCACGAGCCCACCGGCGCCACCGTCATCGTCGACACCTCCCAGCCGCCCGCCGCCGAGCCCGAGGCGGAGACGCCGGCCGAAGCGGCCGCGTCCGCACCGGCAGAGCCCGCGGCTCCGGCCGAGGCCGAGCCCGCGGCGCCGGCCGCCGAGGCGCGTCCCGAGCCGGCGCGGCCGGAGCCGCCGCGCGCGGGGCCCATCTCGGCCCGTCCCGACGGCGGGCGCCAGCTGCGCCCCGAGTTCCGCCCCGCGCGCCCCGAGCGGCGCGAGGAGTTCCGCCCGGCCGCGTCGGCCACGCCGGGCGCGCCACCGCGTGACCGCGGCCCCACGCCGCCGCCGTCGGTGCGCCCCGCGCGCCCCGGCGCGCCCGGCGAGCCGCGCCGCGAGGGTGGCGAGCCCCCGCGTCCGGCAAGGACGGGTGAGCCGCCGCGTCCCGCGCGGGCCGACGGCTTCGCGCCGCGACCCGCGCGCAGCGGGCCGCCGGCCCCCGCGCGCGCCGGCTTCCCCCCCGCGGGCGGCCAGGGCCAGGGCGGCGGTGGCGGCCAGCGTCCCGCGGCGGGCGCCGGTGCCGGCGCTGGCGGCGGCCGCAAGGACAAGAAGAAGAAGAAGGGGAAGGGGTGGGTCGACCAGGAGGCGGTGGACCAGACCTTCCGCAAGACCATGGCGGCGATGGAGTCCGGCGGGCGCAAGAAGCGCCGCGGGCCCCAGCGCGACATGGGCGCCATCCGCGAGGAGCGGCGCGAGGCCGAGCGCGCGCGCCGCGCCGAGGAGGCCAGCACCGTCCGGGTGAACGAGTTCCTGACCGTGGCCGAGCTCGCCGAGCTGATCGACGTGCCGGCGACGCAGATCATCGGCAGCGCGTTCAAGAACCTGGGGCTGATGGTCACCATCAACCAGCGGCTGGACTTCGACCAGATCGAGCTGCTGCTGGACGAGTTCGGCTTCAAGGCCGTCCGCGAGGAGGAGTACGGCGCGGAGATGGAGGAGGAGGTCGAGGCCGACGCCGAGGAGGATCTCCGTCCCCGTCCCCCCGTGGTCACCGTCATGGGCCACGTGGACCACGGCAAGACCTCGCTGCTCGACTACATCCGCAAGACCAACGTCATCGCGGGCGAGGCCGGCGGCATCACGCAGCACATCGGCGCGTACCACGTGGCGCTGGCCGACGGGCGGGCGATCTCGTTCCTCGACACCCCCGGCCACGCGGCGTTCACCGCGATGCGCGCGCGCGGCGCCGAGGTCACCGACGTGGTCATCCTGGTGGTGGCGGCCGACGACTCGGTGATGCCGCAGACCATCGAGGCCATCAGCCACGCGAAGAACGCGGGCGTGCCGATCGTGGTCGCGGTGAACAAGGTGGACCTGCCGGACGCCAACCCCATGCGGGTGAAGCAGGACCTGCTGCAGCACGGGGTGGTGCTCGAGGACTTCGGCGGCGAGGTGCAGAGCTCCGAGGTTTCCGCCAAGCGGGGGATCGGGATCGACGACCTGCTGGAGAAGGTGCTGCTGCAGGCGGAGATGAAGGGGCTGCGCGCCAACCCCGACCGCGAGGCGGTGGGCACGGTGATCGAGGCGCAGCTCGACGTCGGCAAGGGCCCCGTGGCCACGGTGCTGGTGACGAACGGCACGCTGCGCGTGGGTGACCACGTGGTCGTGGGGCTCCAGCACGGCCGCGTGCGCGCCATGCTCGACGAGCGCGGGCGCGCGGTGAAGGAGGCCGGGCCGGCCATCCCGGTGCAGATCCTGGGTCTCTCGGGCGTTCCCGCCGCGGGCGACCAGATGGTGGTGATGGACGCCGAGCGGGCCACCGAGGTGGCGCAGACGCGGCAGCGGCTCGACCGCGAGAAGCGGATGCGCCTGCGCAGCGGCGGCGTGAAGCTCACCGACATCTCCAAGCTCCTGGCCCGCGGCGACAACGCCACGCTGAACCTGGTGATCAAGGGCGACGTGGACGGCTCGGTGCAGGCGCTGTCGGACGCGCTGGAGCAGCTGTCGACCGCCGAGGTGCGGGTGCAGGTGATCCACCGCGGCGTGGGCGCCATCAACGAGAGCGACGTGCTGCTGGCGTCGACCTCCAGCGCCATCGTCATCGGCTTCCACGTGCGGCCCACGGGCGAGGCGCGGAGCGTGGCCGAACGCGAGGACGTGGACATCCGCCTCTACAACATCATCTACGAGGCGGTGGAAGAGGTGAAGAGCGCGATGGAGGGGCTGCTGAGCCCCGAGCAGCGCGAGGTGCAGCTCGGCACCGCCGAGGTGCGCCAGCTCTTCAAGGTCCCGCGCGTGGGCACGGTGGCCGGTTGCATGGTCACCAGCGGCGTGCTGGACCGCCGCGGCCGCATCCGCGTGGTGCGCGACGCGGTGCAGGTGTACGAGGGCGAGCTGGATTCGCTCAAGCGCTTCAAGGACGACGTCCGCGAGGTGCGCGAGGGCTTCGAGTGCGGCCTGAACATCCGCAACTTCAACGACGTGAAGGTGGGCGACATCCTGGAGTGCTACCGCGTCGAGGAGGTCGCGCGCACGCTGGCCGGCGCTGCGGCCGAGGCGGACCGGGAACGGTGAACAGAAGTCCCAAGTCCTAAGTCCTGAGTCCCAAGTGGACTGATGCTTTTGACTTAGGACTCAGGACCCAGGACTTAGGACTTCTTTTCTACCATGATCGTCGGCGTCGCGGTGTGGCAGCTGATGCTCCCCGGGTGCGAGTCGCTGAAGGACAAGCGCCAGGTGGTGAAGGGGTTGAAGGACCGGCTGCACGCGCGCTTCAACGTCTCGGCCGCCGAGACGGCGCTGCAGGACGTGCACGGCCGCGCGGAGATCGCCGTCTGCGTGGTCTCCAACGACCGCAAGCACGCGCAATCCGTGCTGCAGTCGGCGGACCGGCTGGTGGAGGACGAGGGCCGCGCGCGGATCGTCGATTCGTACACGACCTTCTACTGAACGACTTCGAAGGGGACGGGAGATCGGGAGAAGAGGACAGCCAGACTGCATCACGTGGCGCGGCTGACCTCGAAATCCCCATCTCCCGTCCCCATCTTTTTCGATCGATGGGGATGAGGGGAACGCCGTGTGCACGGCCCTGACGCCGTGCCCTGCTGTCCCCTGTTCCCTGTACCCTGGGGTTTCCGAGATGGCGCAGTACCGACGGACGGACCGGCTGAACGAGCAATTGCGGCAGGAGATCACGCTGCTGGTGCGCGACGAGGTGCGCGACCCGCGCGTGGGGCTGGCCACCATCACCGCCGTGCAGACCAGCCCCGAGCTGGACCACGCCAAGGTCTACTTCACCGCCCTGGGCGAGGACGACGAGCGCGAGGAAGTGCTCGCCGGCCTGCGCAGCGCCGCGCCCTTCCTCCGCCGCGAGCTGGGGAAGCGCATGCACATCCGCCGCGTTCCCGAGCTGCACTTCGAGATCGACCGCGTGCTCGAGGAAGCCGCGCGCATCGAGCGGCTGCTGCACGAGGCGCTGCCGCAGGACGCGTCTCCGTCCGAGGCTGACGCGGAAGGAGCGCCGCGCGCGGACGACTGATCTCCCTCTCCCGCCCGGCGCGCCCCTTTCGCGCCGGGTGGATCTCCCTCCCCCCGATCCCCCTCCCGCCGATGGACTCTCAGCCTCCCGTCCACCCGTTCCCGCCGCCGTCCGCGACGGACCGGCCGCCGCAGCGCATCGCCGTCGCGCCGCCGGTGCCGGCGCCGCGGAGGTCGAGCGCGCGCATCGTGCGCGACCTGGTGCAGGCGTTCGCGCTGATCGTGGCAGCCATGTGGGGCGTCTACACCTTCATCTACAAGGAGATCGTCATCCCCGCGCGGCGCCCCGCCTCGCTGGTGGTGACGCCCACGCTCGAGGCCATCGGCCGGCGCGGCGACACGATCATGGCGCGCGCTACCTTCTACCTCGTGAACCGCAGCGACACCAAGGTCTACGCGCCGGCCGTCTGGTACTCGGTGCGCGGGCTGAAGCTGGAGCCCATGGCCACCGAAGACACCGCCTACCTCCGCCAGAACCGCCTGAACGCGCAGCAGCCGTATCCCACCGCGCGCTTCTCGCAGTTCACCGCGGCGGACGTGATCGGTATCGGCAAGGTGAGCACCGAGATGGAGTACTGGTTCGAGCCCGGCGCCGAGCAGCGCGTGGAGCAGATCCTCTACATCCCCGCCGACCGGTACGATGCCGCCCAGCTGATGGTGCAGTACCTTGTCGCCAAGGACATCGACGAGGTGAAGGAGGTGCGCTGGCGCGTGACCGACTACGGTGACCTGGAGCCGCGGCTGGTGTTCACGGCCGGCTCCAGCTTCGACGCGCGCGGCGCCGCCACGGCGCTCTCCGACACCAGCGCGCGCTACGTGCGCTGGCTGAAGGCGAACCAGGGCGGGGTGAACTACGTGACGGCGACGATCTCGCTCTGGCGCAGCGCACCCGCCGCCGCGCCTCCGCAGCTGCAGCCGGTCGTACCGTAAGCCGTGGCGAAGAGCGCGCAGCCCGTCACCGCCGGTGTGCTGCCGGTGGACAAGCCCGGGGGACCGACGTCGCACGACGTGGTCGCTTCCGTGCGGCGCGCGCTCGGGACGCGCCAGGTGGGGCACACGGGGACGCTCGATCCGTTCGCGTCCGGCCTCCTCCTCGTCTGCGTCGGCGCGGCCACGCGGCTGGCGGAGTATCTCACCGGCCTGCCGAAGACGTATCTCGCGACGATGCGCTTGGGCGCGGCGACGGATACCGACGATCTCACGGGAGATGTGATCTCCACGTCCGACGACTGGCGCTCCGTCACCCGCGAGCAGGTGGAGACGGCATTGAAGGCGCAGGTGGGGACGATCCAGCAGCTTCCGCCGATCTTCTCCGCGAAGAAGGTGGCCGGCGAGCGGATGTACGCCGCCGCGCGCCGCGGCGAGGAGATCGAGCGCACGCCCGCGACCGTGACCATCTACGCCGTCCGCCTGATTCGATTCGACTTGCCCGACGTGGAGTTCGAGGTGGAGTGCGGCGCGGGCACCTACATCCGCGCCATCGCCCGCGACGTGGGCGACGCGCTCGGCGTCGGCGGGCACCTGCGGACGCTGCGGCGGACGCGCGTCGGTCCCCACGACGTCGCCCGCGCCGTCCCGCTCGACGCGCTGGGCGACGAGGAACGCGTCGCCGCGGCGATGCTTTCACCGATGGAGGCGGTCGCGCACATGCCGCGCGTCCCCGTGGACGAGGCGGGGGTCGCCGCGCTGCGGCATGGCCGCGCCGTCCCCGCATCCCCCGACGCGCCGTCCGGCGTTCCCATCGCCCTCGCGTCCGGCGCCGGCGAGCTGCTGGCCGTCGGCGAGCGCGACGGCGACGTCGTCCGCCCCCGCAAGGTCTTCATCCAGACGGCTTGATGGACCATCACCCGCGCTACCTCTGGCCCGCGCCGTACGCCATCGACCCCGCGCTTCCGCCGGCGCTGCCGCACGACGGGCGCCCGGCCATCGTCACCGTGGGCACCTTCGATGGCGTGCACCGCGGCCACTGGGAGGTGCTGCTGGAGATCGGGCGGCGCGCGCGGCGGACGGGCGGGCGCAGCATCCTCGTCACCTTCCATCCCCATCCCTTGCGCATCGTCCGTCCGGATGTCGCCCCGCCGCTGCTGACCACGCCGGCGGAGAAGCGGGAGATCCTGGCCGAGTCGGGCCTCGAGTATGTCGTCTTCCTCCCCTTCACCCGCACGCTGCAGCAGTATCCGGCGCGGCGGTTCGTGGAGGAGATCCTGCTGGGCCGCATGCACATGGACGAGCTGGTGATCGGCTACGACCACGGCTTCGGCAAGGACCGCGAGGGCTCGGTGGAGACGCTGCGGGAGATCGGCCGCGAGCTGGGCTTCGGCGTGGACGTGGTGGAGGCGTTCCAGGTGGACGGCCAGAACGTCTCGTCCAGCCGCATCCGCGCGCTGATCGCCGAGGGCGACGTGGCGGCCGCGGCGCCGCTGCTGGGGCGCGGCTACTCGCTGGAGGGGGTGGTGGTGCAGGGGGAGCGGAAGGGACGCGAGCTGGGCTTTCCCACCGCCAACATCGAGGTGGGCGACCCCGACAAGATGGTGCCGAAGGAGGGGATCTACGCGGTGTACGGCTGGGTGGAGGGGCACCGCGTGCCCGGGCTGCTGCACCTGGGCCCGCGCCCGACCTTTGCCGGGTTCGCGCCCACGGTGGAGCTGTGGCTGATGGACTGGAGCGGCGACCTGTACGGCAGCCGCGTGCGCGTGGAGTTCGTGCGCCGCATCCGCGACATCCACCCCTTCACCAGCGTCGACGCGCTGATCGAGGCGATGAAGGAGGACGAGCGGCGCGGGCGGGAGATCCTGGGAGTGCGGTGAGCGCCCCGTCAGTCGCACCTCAGCAGCTACCCTCGCGTGATTGATCCGCGCGAACTGCGCCGTACTTCCATTAGACCTTCCCATTTTCGGCCTGATTGTATTGAGTCATGGCGTTTGGAAACATATAGTTTAGAGCGCTCGCACGCGGACGCATCCTCTTCCCATCGGTGCGCACACGTGCGCACCTCACCTGTCTCTTTGGAGATACCGTGAAGAAGCTGAAGCTTAACGTCGAAGACCTGTCCGTGAATTCGTACGCTGTGAATGAGCCCGAGGGGACTCGTGGCACCGTGAAGGGCCACGAAACCACTTCGCAGTATTGCGGCCTGACGTCGCTCGAGTACTACCTGGGCACCACCTGGATGCAGCAGCGGTAATCATCGCCTGCGGGTCTAGGGTGCGAGCCGTTGAGCCTGGCTGTTCAGATCAGCTGCGAGCGGCGTAACCCTTTGGGTGCTGATCGAGAAGGCTGGCCGATCTTCTTCGTGGAGAGCGGCCAGCCTTTTTGTCGTCGACTCCGCTATCCTCGCAGCTCCGGAAAGTCCTCGTACCACCACTCGCGCTCCCCGCGCGCCTCGCCCTGCCGCTCAGTTTCCGCGCCGCGGAGCTCGACGCGGCGGATCTTGCCGCTGATGGTCTTGGGGAGCGGGGCGAACTCCAGGCGGCGGATGCGCTTGTACGGCGCCAGCCGGTCGCGGCAGAAGCGCAGGATCTCCAGCGCCAGCTCGCGCGAGGGCTGTGCGTCGCCGCGGAGGACGACGTACGCCTTGGGGACGGCCAGGCGCACCGGGTCGGGGCTCGGCACCACGGCGGCCTCCGCGACGAGCGGGTGCTCGATCAGCACGCTCTCCAGCTCGAACGGGCTGATGCGGTAGTCGCTGGACTTGAACACGTCGTCTGCGCGGCCGACATAGGTGATCCAGCCGTCTTCGTCACGCCGGGCGACGTCGCCGGTGCGGTAGAATCCCTCGCGCATCGCTTCGGCCGAGCGCGCTGGGTCGTTCAGGTAGCCGCGCATCAGCCCCAGCGGCGGCGGATCGAGCCGCAGCGCGATCTCCCCCTCCTCCGCCTCGTTCCCGTCCGCGTCCAGCAGCGCCACCCGGTAGCCGGGGAGCGGCCGCCCCATCGACCCCGCCTTCAGCGGCTGCCCGGGTGGGTTGCCGATCTGCGCGGTGGTCTCCGTCTGCCCGTAGCCGTCGCGGATGGTGAGGCCCCACGCCTGCCGCACGCGCTCGATCACCTCCGGGTTCAGCGGCTCGCCCGCGCTCACCGCCTCGCGCAGCTCCGTCGTCCACCGCGCCAGCTCCTCGCCGATCAGCATGCGCCAGACGGTGGGCGGGGCGCAGAGCGTGGTCACGCCGCAGCGGACGAGGGTGTCGAGCATCCGCGGCGCGTCGAAGCGCGCGTAGTTGTAGACGAAAACCGTCGCGCCGGCGTTCCAGGGCGCGAAGACGTTGCTCCACGCGTGCTTGGCCCACCCCGGCGAGCTGATGTTGAGGTGGACGTCGCCCTCGCGCACGCCGATCCAGTACATCGTCGACAGGTGGCCGGCGGGGTAGCTCTGGTGCGTGTGCAGCACCAGCTTGGGCTTCGACGTCGTCCCCGAGGTGAAGTACAGCAGCAGCGGATCGTCCACCCGCGTCTCGCCGTCCGGCGCGAAGTGGGGCGACGCGTCACAGGCGTCTTCGAAGCGGGCCCATCCCGCCGGCGCGCCGCCGCCCGCGACGACGCGGGTGTAATCTCCCTCCACCGCCTCGAACTTCGGCGCGCCCGCGGCGTCGGTGAGCACGTGGCGCACGCCGCCGCGCTCGAAGCGATCGCGCAGGTCGTCGGGCGTGAGCTGCGTGGTGGCGGGGATGATGACGGCGCCCAGCTTGATGCACGCGAGCATCGCCTCCCACAGCGGCGCGATGTTGGGGAGCATCAGCAGCACCCGGTCGCCGCGGCGGACGCCGTGCGCGCGCAGGAAATTGGCGACGCGGTTGGAGCGCTCGGACATCTCCGCGAACGACAGCCGGACCTCGCCTCCCTCGTCGTCCACGATCCACAGCGCCGTGCGCTCGTTCCCGGCAGCGTAGGGATCGAACCAGTCCAGCGCCCAGTTGAATCTGTCGAGCTCCGGCCAGCGGAAATCGCGGTATGCGGTGTCGTACTCCTCGCGGTGACGGAGGAGGAAGTCGCGCGCGGCGCGGAACGCCTCGGGTGCGGTCATGGGCACCGGGTCGAGGGAGATGGACTACGGTTCATGATGATAGCCAAACTACGGCGCTCGTCCCGCGTAGAGTAGCGAACCGAGCGCCGTTGAAGTCCGCGAAGGCGGACTGCGTGCAGTTGTAGCCGCGAGTTCACTCGCATCGTCGCCATCGCCCGGTCGCGGCCGGCGCGAAGTCATCGCTCAGATGCGGATGCGAACGCCGATGTCGGCGCGGATGTAGCTCGCGGTCTCATCCTCCGTCGTGGCCGAGTCGTAGTGGTAGGTGACGAAGGTGAATCCCGGCGTCAGCGACACGGGCCCCAGGGAGAGCGCGACGCCGGCGTTCAGCTGGAAGCCGGTGCTGGAGCTGTCGAAGTTGTTCGCGCCCGCGCCGGTGAGCTCCAGGTTGTTCCAGGCCACGCCCGCCTTCACGTACGGATCGATGGGGATCAGCGGTGTGGGAATGTCCACGCGCACCCCCACCTCCGGGCCGGTCTCGGTGAAGTCGCCGGATCCCTCGCTGCCGAACTTCGTGTAGTGGTATCCGCCGTAGATCCCGATCATCGGCATCACGTACAGCGTGACGTTACCGTTCAGCGCGGGGCCCGGGTCGGCCACGTCGTTGAAGTCGCCCGTGGGGATGGCGATGCCGCCGCGCACCTCGAACGCGAACGGCGTGACGTGCGGAAGCTGCGCCCGCGCGGGCCCGGCGAGCAGTGCGGCGGCCGCAACGGCGAACATCCCGACGCGGAGCTTTCTCATCGTGACCTCCGGAGCTGTTTCGAGGTGGGGGATGGGCCTGCGCGATCAGGATTATGCTTCCAGCGCCAGCAACGCAAACGTCGCGAGCCAGTGCTCGCCCATGTAGTCGCCCGCGACGTGGGGGAGGCTGGCGGCCAGGTGCGCGTTGGCGGCCTCTTCGGCGCGCGCGCGACGGGTGTCGTCCGCGGGCCACGCGCGCGCGAGCGAGCGCCAGCACCAGGCACGGCTCAGGTTCAGCCCGTCCAGGTGGGCGATCTTGCCGTCGCTGCGGTCGCTCACCACCGCCGGGCGGAAGAGCGTCGCCGGCTCGCCGCGCGCGATCCGTGGGAGGAACCGTGCCGTCCACGGCGCGAACTCATCGGCGGGCAGCACGCGGCGCATGCACTCCGCCTCCATCAGCGCGGAGGAGAGAAAGTCGTCGCCGCCCGGCTCCCACGCCTGGCAGTCCTCGTCCGCGCCGTACCAGGCGACCGCACGCTCGCGCAGCATCGCCCCAAGCTCTTCATCCCCAGCCACTTCCGCGTACTCCAGCGCCAGCGCGGCGGCGAACGCGGTGTTGAAGTGCGTCCCCACGCGCATCGGGTACGTCGCCTTCGGCAGGAAGTCGCGGAAGCGCCGGGCGAACGCGTCCGCCAGCGGCTCGAGCGCGGCGAAGCGGCGGCGGCCGGCGTCGCTCTCGTCGCGGGCGAGCTCGGCGGCCAGCATCAGCAGCCACGCCCAGCCGTACGGCCGCTCGAACCCCTTCCGCAGCGGATGCTCGTGGAGATACGTCACCTCGCCCGCGACCAGCTCCGGCGTCAATTGTTCGTCCAGCAGCGCGGCGATCCGCGGCGCGTCGGGGAGGGCGGGGAAGCGGCGCAGCAGCCGCGCGAGCAGCCAGTAGCCGTGCACGCACGAATGCCAGTCGAAGCTGCCGTAGAAGACCGGGTGCAGCTCGCGCGGGCCGCGCACGTCGCCGGGGCCGGCCATCACGTGGTCGAGCTTGTTCGGGTACTCGCGGCGGACGTGTGCCAGCGCCAGCCCGGCGAACTTCGACGCGATCTCCGGCGTCAGCGAATCGTCGCTCATGGCCGTTCAACGGGCGAACGGTGCGTATCCCCGCCCGGCGTGCGGCCGCGGCGATAGATCCTTCGGCCTGCAACCGATCGGGCGGACGCAACATCGGCGTGGCCGGCCTCAGGATGACGTCTAAAGGGTGACGGAATCGTGATCATCACCGGAACGCCAGGAAGTAGATGAGCAGCGTGTTCACCGCCAGCAGCGCCAGCGCGGTGGGAACCTGCACGCGGATCACCGCCTTCTCGTCGGGCAGCTCCAGCAGGGCGACGGGGACGATGTTGAAGTTCGCGGCCATCGGCGTCATCAGCGTGCCGCAGAACCCCGCCAGCATCCCGATCGCCGAGACGACGGCGGGGTCTCCGCCGAAGCGGCCGACGATCAGCGGCAGCCCGATCCCCGTAGCCATCACCGGAAACGCGGCGAAGGCGTTGCCCATCAGTATGGTGAACAGCGCCATCCCCAGCGCGTAGACCACGACGGCGGCGAACGGCCCGTTCAGCGGGATCCAGCGCGTCACGATCTCGCTCACCACCTTCCCCACGCCGGCCAGGGCGAAGAGCGCACCCAGCGCCGCCAGCATCTGCGGGAGCACGGCCGCCCAGCCGACGGTGTCCATCAGCCGCCGCGCCTCGCGCACCGGCGTCACCGCGCGCGGGCGCAGCATCGCCACCGCCACGGCCAGGGCGACGAGCGTGGCGATGCCGAGCGAGATCACCGTCACCTGCTTGGGATCGACGAGCGGCGTGCCGTGCCAGGTGGCCTTCTTCAGCGTCAGCGTCCCCAGCAGCGCCAGCGCGGGAACGAGCAGCGCGGGGATGTAGAGGCGGTTCCCCCACTTCCGCGCGCTCTCCACCCGCTCGGCCGGCGTGGTGGTGTCCGGCGCGCCCTTCCCCAGCCCCCCGATCCCGGCGACCAGCGCCATCGCGATCACCATCACCCCGCTCACCACGTGGGGAAGATAGCTGCCGAAGAGGAAGGTGGCCGCGTAGATCCCCCAGAACGCGGTGTTCTTCAGCCGCCTGGGATTGGTCCGGTCGCGCACGGAGACGATGGTGATGCCGGTGAGCAGGATCCCCATCAGCACGTAGATGAACTCGAGCGTGACCATCACGCCTCCTCGCGCGCGGCCTGCACCTGCGCGGCCAGCCGGCGGTCGAGCAACAGGAGGCGCGCGCCGTGGATCAGCAGCGCCGCCACCGCGGTGGGGATGGCCCAGAGCGCCAGGTGGATGGGCTCGATGGAGATGCCGTTCTGCTCCAGCACGCCGCGGATCAGCAGGATGGAGCCGATGGCGATGAAGATGTCCTCGCCGAAGAAGAGGCCCACGTTGTCCGTCGCGGCTGCATACGCGCGGACGCGCTCGCGTACCGGCTGGGGGACGTCGCCGTGCTGGTTCTCCGCCGCCGCCTCGGCCATCGGCGCGATCAGCGGCCGCACCATCTGCGCGTGCCCGCCCAGCGACGTCAGCCCCAGCGCCGCGGTGACCTGCCGCACGGCCAGGTAGGCCAGCAGCACGCGCCCCGTGGTGGCCGCGTGGATTCGGGAGATGAGCTCGCGGGTGCGCTCCTGCAGCCCGTAGCGCTCCAGCAGGCCGATCACCGGGAGGACGAGCCAGACGATGGCCACGTAGCGGTTCTCCACGAACGACTTGCCGAACGCCTCCACCACCTCGACGGGACCGAGCGCCCCGGCCAGCCCGGTGGCGACGCCCGCCACGGTCACCACCAGCAGCGGGTTGAGCCGAAGCACGAACCCGACGATCACGATCACCACGCCGACGAGGGTGAACCAGTGCATGGGCGGAGCGGGGAAGGGGGAGTGGTGGGGCGCCGATTCCACGGCTGGCGGCCCTCAGCCGCCACGTGAAAGTACGGCTGCGCGAGCGGTGGCGCACGCCGGGCAGGAACCGTTGGTAACAGCTTCCGGGGAGGCAGAGCATGGTTTAGCGTAGGCCATGACTCCCATCGACGTCGTCCTCGATACGAACGTGATCGTCTCTGGGCTGCGTTCCGGCACCGGGGCTTCGTTTGCCGTTCTCGGTCTGCTCGGCGATCCGCGCATGCGTCTGCACCTGTCGGGACCGCTGGTGTATGAATACGAAGACGTGGTGAAGCGGCCGTGGATGAAGCTACCGTTCTCTCTCGATGAGCTTGACGAGTTTCTCGACGCGCTCCTGGTGGTTGGGCATCTCCACGAGATCCATTATTCTTTGCGGCCGCAGCTTTCTGACCCCGACGACGATCTCGTACTGGAGGCTGCGGTCGCGGGTGGGTGCCAGTACATCGTTACTCACAACGTGAGAGATTTCGCCGGAGCGGAGCGGTTCGGAGTCCGTGCAATCACTCCGGGTCGGTTCCTCGAGATTCTGGGAGAAGCGCGATGAGTACTGTGAGTTTCCGGCTACCGGATTCGATGCTCAAGAAGATCAAGGAGCTGGCGGACAGGGATGGAATCTCGGTGGACGAGTTCCTTGCCGCCGCCGCTACCGACAGGATCGCGGCTCTCACGAGCGAGGACCTGAAGCGGCGAGCCGCGCGTGGCAGCCGCGAGAAGCTCCAGCGCATCCTCGACCGCGTCCCTCACGTGCCGCCGGATCCGGGCGACGAGCTCTGATGCCGGATGCGCAGGTCGCGTGCACGGCCGGTGAAAGATCCTTCGGCCTGCGAGCGATCGTGCGGACGCCGATTTCGGTGGGGCCGGCCTCAGCTCAGGATGACGTCTCCGCGAGTGTTCGCGCGGAGAATCAAGGAAGATCAAGCCGCCGCGGGTTGTGTGATGCAGCCCTCGGTGTTATTTTCTTCGGCTTGCAAGTTGTTTGATCCGCTTGAAGTTTCGCACCGAGATTTCACACGGGTCGGTAACTCCCTGACCAGCACCAGACTCTTCAGGAGGTCCGATCGATGGCGATGACCGCCGAGAACCGGAACGAGATCATCCAGAAGTACCAGCTCCACGAGGGCGACCGCGGCTCCGCCAAGGTGCAGATCGCGCTGCTGACCGCGCGCATCAACGACCTGACGGGCCACTTCCGCACCCACAAGAAGGACCACCACTCGCGCCGCGGCCTGCTGAAGATGGTCGGCAAGCGCCGCCGCCTGCTGGACTACCTGCGCCGCAACGACCTGGAGGGCTACCGCGCCCTCATCTCCGACCTGGGGCTGCGCCACTGATCGGACGGCGGATGCAGGCGGGCGGTCACACGGCCGCGAAGATGGCCACGGCGAGCCCCGGCTCGCCGGGCCTTCGCGTCTCCACCGGCCGCCGACCGCGAGCGAAGAGGAAGTAGACGGCCACACTGGGGGCCGCACGGGCATGTTCCGTGCGGCCCCTTCGCGCGTTTCGACCGCACGTCACGCGCTGACGACAGAACAAGATTCCGGGATCCGCGTTTCGGGGGAGCGCGGACACCCTTCGCGGCCCTCCCCCGGCAACCAAGAGAAACGGAAAATCCGGAAATGGCAAAGCTGGTTCGGCAGTTCGCGGGACGCCCGCTCACCATCGAGACGGGGAAGATGGCCCGTCAGGCCGACGGGAGCTGCACCGTGATGTTCGGGGAGACCATGGTGCTGTGCGCCGCCACGGCGCAGGACAACGCCACGCACCTCCCCTTCTTCCCCCTCACGGTGGAATACCGCGAGCGGACCTACGCCGCGGGCAAGTTCCCCGGCGGCTTCATCAAGCGCGAGGGGCGCCCGTCGGACAAGGAGATCCTGTCGGCGCGCCTGGTGGACCGGCCGCTCCGGCCGCTCTTCCCCGACGGCTTCGCGAACGAGACGCAGATCTTCGTCACCGTCGTGTCCGCCGACCAGGAGAACGACGCCGACGTGCTGGGGATCACCGGCGCATCCCTGGCGCTGATGCTCTCGCGCATCCCCTTCGCGGGGCCGATCGCGGCGGTGCGGGTGGGGCGGATCCAGGGGCAGTGGGTGCTCAATCCCACCTTCCAGCAGCTGGAGTACAGCGACGTCGACATCATCGTGGCCGGGAGCGACGACGCCCTCATGATGGTGGAGGGCGGCTCGCTGGAGGTGGGCGAGGCCGACATCGCCGACGGGCTGGTGGTGGCCCACGCGGGGATCAGGGAGCTGGTGCAGATCCAGCGCGACGTGATGGCCGAGGCCGGCGTTCCCGAGCCGATGGCGTGGACGCCCAAGCAGGTCGACCCCGCCTTCCGCGCGCGGGTGGAGGCGATCGCCGCCGAGCGGGTGAAGCAGGCGCTGCGCATCGCCGACAAGAGCGAGCGCAACGAGGCCATGCGGCAGGTGAAGACGGACGTCGTCGAGCAGCTGCTGCCTGAGTTCGAGACGGCCGAGAAGGACGCGGGCGACGTGGTGAAGGACATCGAGAAGCGCGAGATGCGCGAGATGATCCTGGCCGAGGGGCGCCGCAGCGACGGGCGCGACACCGACACCGTGCGCCCGATCGACATCGAGGTCGGCGTCCTGCCGCGCACGCACGGCTCCGCGCTCTTCACCCGCGGGCAGACGCAGGCGCTGGGCACCGCCACGCTGGGCACGCAGGACGACGTGCAGGCGTACGACACCATCGACTACGCGCAGCAGCAGAACAAGTCGTTCATGCTGCACTACAACTTCCCGCCCTATTCGACGGGCGAGGTGCGCCCGGTGCGCGGCACCAGCCGCCGCGAGATCGGGCACGGCGCGCTGGCCGAGCGGGCGCTGGAGCCGCTGCTGCCGCCGTTCGAGGAGTTCCCGTACACGCTGCGCGTGGTGTCCGACATCCTGGAGTCCAACGGCAGCTCGTCGATGGCCTCCGTCTGCGCCGGCTCGCTGGCGCTGTTCGACGCGGGCGTGCCGATGCGCGCGCACGTGGCGGGCGTGGCCATGGGGCTGATCAAGGAGGGCGACCGCGTCGCGGTGCTCACCGACATCCTCGGCGCCGAGGACGCGCTGGGCGACATGGACTTCAAGGTGGCGGGAACGAAGGACGGGGTGACCTCGATCCAGATGGACATCAAGATCGAGGGGCTGACGGTGGAGATCATGCGCGAGGCGCTGGAGAAGGCGCACCGCGCGCGGCTGCACATCCTGGGGCTGATGGAGCAGGCGCTCCCCGAGCCGCGCAAGGAGCTGTCGCCCTACGCGCCGCGCATCATCACCATCAAGATCAACCCGTCGAAGATCGGCGAGGTGATCGGGCCCAAGGGGAAGACGATCCGCGGGATCCAGGAGGCCACCGGCGCCACCATCAACATCGACGACGACGGCACCGTCACCATCGCCTCGGTGAGCGGCGAGGGCGGCGAGATGGCGCGGCGGATGATCGCGGGGATGGTGGAGGAGCCCGAGGTGGGCCGCATCTACGAGGGCGTGGTGAAGAGCACCACCGCGTTCGGCGCCTTCGTGGAGATCACCCCGGGGACCGAGGGGCTGCTGCACATCTCCGAGATCCAGGACGGCCGGGTCGACAAGACCGAGGACGTGGTGAAGAAGGGCGACACCGTGCAGGTGAAGCTCCTCTCCATCGACGAGAAGGGCCGCCTGCGGCTTTCCCGCAAGGCCGCGCTGAAGGAGCTGGCGGAGCGCGGCCAGGCCGCGGACTGACCTCCGCCGGTCTCCCGGCTCGCTCGACGGCGAAGCCCCTCTCCCGCAGGCGCGGGGGAGGGGCTTCGTCCATCGCCGCGCCGCGCGCCGCACGGCGTGGTTTGTTTCCAGGCCGCTTGCCAGCACCGGCGCGACGGCGCAACTTGCAAGTTCGCGCGAACTCATCGCGCGGCCTTCCGATCGTCCCTTCCCATCCATGCGCCGCACCGCTTCATCCCTCCTCGTGCAAGCCGTTGCCGCCTGCCTCGTTACCGGCGGCGTGGGGGTCGCGTTGTTCGATCGGCCGCGCGCCGGCACCGCGTCCGAGACGTCGCTGTACGCCGCGCTGGAAGCCTTGGGGCCGTTGCGCACCCTCACGGTGCGGACCTCGGTCGACGTGGCGTACCGGCCCTGCGGCGGATCGCCATTGCCGTTCGCCAGCGAGATCATCCGCCCCCGGTGCGCGGGACCGGAGCGCGCGCCCGATGCCGGCCGCCGCATCAGGAGGGAAGCCGCCCGGCGCATGGCGGCCGGGTTCGACCCCGACGCGATCCACGCGTCCGCGCTGCTGGAGGTTCAGCTCCGGCCGGAGCCGGCCACGCTGGTGCGCTCCATCGCGCTACTCCATTCTCTCCTGGACGCGCCCGGAGACTCGGTGGCGGTGATGGTGGACCTTTCCGCCGAGTACCTGCTGCTGGGCGCCGGCGAGCCGTCGCTGGAGGCGGTGCTCCATTCGCTCGAGTGGAGCGATCGAGCCCTGGACGCACGGCCGCGGGACCCGGCCGCGCTGTTCAACCGGGCGCTGGCCCTCACCGCGCTCGGGGCCGACGGACAGGCCGGAGCCGCGTGGCGCGCTTACCTGGCCGTGGACCGTTGGTCGGGGTGGTCCGCGGAGGCGTCGGACTACCTTTCCGCGCTTGCACCGCCGCCCCCGGCCGTGGTGCCCGGTGCCGGGGCATCGGCGGGAGCGCTGGCCGCGTTTGCACGCCGGTACCCGCAGGAGGCGCTGGCCTCGGGATGGGAGGAGGTTCTCCCCGCCTGGGGACGAGCGGTGATGGGAGGCGACACGGCGACGGCCGCGGAGCGGCTGCGGCGAGCCGCGGCGCTGGGCCAAGCGCTGGCGCTGCAGGGCGGCGACCGTTCGCTCTTCGACCAGGTGCGGCTGATCCGCGGGCTCGCCGCGGACGCCCCGGAGCTGCTCGCCGTTGCGGCCGACGCCGACCGGTACGGCCGGGCCCGCGAGGCATCGCGGACGGCGAGCTTCGCCCGGCCCGATTCCCTGTACGCCGCCATCGTGCCGCGCGCGGCGCACGCGCCGCTCGATCTCTGGACGGACGTGGGGCGCGCCGCATCGAGGCTGAACCTCGGTGATTCTCTTACGGCGGAACGCTTTCTGGACCGTGCCGCGGTGGGGGCGGAAGCGCACCGGTACCTTTCGCTGGCGGCGCGGGCCTGGTGGGTGCGCGGCACCCTGCTGCAGCGCGTGGGCCGTCCCGGAGAAGCCCCGCGCGCCTACGTGGCGGCGGAGTCGCTGTACGCCCGGCTGGGCGAGCGCGCGAACCGCGGGATCATGCAGTCGATGGTCTACGACGCGCTTCACTCTGCGGGGAACCCATCCGCGGGATACCCCTGGCTGTACCGCGCGGCGCACACGCTGCGTTCCTTCGGGTTCACCGCTGGGCGCCACAGCGCGATGAATGGGCTGGCCCAGGCCGCATGGGGCGAGCGTCTGCCCCGCGCGGCGCGCGACCTGACGGAAGAGGACGTGGCGGTGGCCACGGCGATGGGAATTCCCGCCTTCGTGACCGAGGCGCGCACCAATCGCGCCCTGCTCCGTGCGCGGCTCGGAGACGCGCAGGGCGCGCTTCGCGAGCTGGCAGAGGTGGCGCCGCTGCTGGTGAGGTGCGATACGGCAACGCGCCGCTTCCTGGAGGCGGCCGCGGCCTACGCGCGCGGAATGGCGCTGCTGGACCACCAGCCGCGCGCTGCGGCGGGTGAATTCGAGAAGCTGCTCGCGTTCTCGGGACGCGCGCAGGAGCTCTGGCGCACGCGCGGGTTCGCCGGACGCGCACGCGCGCGCTTGGCCGGCGGCGACGTGCGCGGCGGGAGCGCCGACCTGGACCGCGTCTTCGCCGCGCTCAAGCGTGCGCGCATGCGGAAGGCCGGTGCCTGGCCTCGCGAGGTGGACGGCGACGTGCGCGCCACCCTGCTGCGCCTGGTGGCGGCACTGGCGGGGCGGGGGGAAATGCGCACCGCGCTGGCCTACCTCGAGCGCGGCAGCGCGGCGCTGGCCTCGTTCCCGCTCCCGGTTTCGCACGGCGTGCTCCCGGTACCCCCGGGACGCGTGGTGCTTCGTCCGCTGCTCGTGGGCGACACCCTGTTCCTGTGGACGCTCCGCGGCTCCGAGGTGAACCTGGCGCGAACGGGGGTGGCGCCCAGCGAACTCGCCGCGGTCGGACGCGCCGCGGCGGCCCTGCGCGGCGGCGCCGACACGCAGGCGTGGGCAGAGCTGGCGCGCCTGTACGACCTGCTGATCCGGCCCGTCGAGCGGCAGGTGGCGGCGGCGGACGAAGTGGTGGTGGTGGCCGATGCGGAGCTCGCCGTCGTTCCCTTCCCGGCGCTGCTGAACCGGCAGACCCGCGCTCCGCTCGTGGCCGCGCATCCCGTCTGGCGCGCTCCTTCCGTGGCGGCCGCGATGCGCCCTGCTGGGGCCTCGCAACCGCCCGGCCGCGGCACGTTCGTGGCCCCCGGCTTCAGCCGCGCCCTCAACCCCGCCCTCGAGGATCTCCCCGCCGCGCGCAGCGAGGTGGCCGAGGTGTCGCAGGGATACCGGGCAACCGTCCTGGCCGGAGCGGCCGCGGCGCCCGCCGCCATGGAAACCGCCCTCCAGAACGCGCCGCTGGTGCATTTCGCCGGGCATGCCGTGTCCGACAACCTGCATCCCGAGCGGTCGTATCTGGTGATGTCACCCGGCCCCGGCGCACCGGACGGCCGTCTCGCCGCAGTGCGGATCGAATCCCTCGACCTGTCCCGGCTCCAACTCGCGGTCCTCTCCGCCTGCTCCACCCTGGGCGGCGACTCGCGCGCGGCGGGCTTCGCCGGGATCAGCGGCGCCATCCTGGGCGCGGGCGGCCGCGGCGTCGTGGGCACCCTCTGGCCCGTGGACGACCGAGCCACCCGTCACCTGACGCGCGCGTTCCACCGCGCCTACCTGCGCACGGGGAACGCGCCCCGTGCGCTCCGGGAGGCCCAGCTCGAGATGATGGCCCCCGGCGGTGCGCTGCCGGCCTCACCCGCGACGTGGGCCGCGTTCGAGTACGTGGGCAGCTGATTTCCACGCGACGGCGTCCGGCAGGTCCTTCCCGCACGGCCTTCCCCCGACATCATCGAGAATCCTCCTGTTCCGCCTAGCCGGAATTTCCGGCGCGGGTGTCCATCCATAGCTGCACGCGAAACAGGAGCAGCGCGCGGCTCCCGCGTTGGGGGTGCGGGTCATGGAACGAACATCATGCAGAGGAGAGGGGACCATGTTCGACCTGAAGATCTACTTCACCGGCGTCATGCTCTTCGTGGCCGAGGACGACGAGATGCACATCCTCATGCCGCAGACAGAGGAAAGCATCCCGGCGCCCGTGGTGAAGGCGGACGGCGGCGGCCACGCGGGGCACGGGAACGGTGGCGACGGCCATCCGGTGGAGCCGCACGTGGCGCGGATCACCTTTGACACCGCCCATACCCGCGAGGGCGCGCAGCAGGAGGACGGCGCGATCGGCCACGTGTCGATGAGGAAGACGCGGCTGAACATCCCCGCGCTGGGCGATGCCTACGTCCGCGGGATCCCGCCCGAGGTGGCGCGGGTGCCGCGCCCGGTCCGCCGCACCGTGGTGGAGGGGAAGGAAAACAACGTGCTCGTCGGGCGTGTCCACGTGGCCCGCGGGAAGGCGACGGCCGTGGCGCGGGGGTTGTGCTGGAAGGTGAACGAGAAGAACCAGCGGATGACGAACCAGATCGAGTGGACGATCGGCGAGATCGACGCGAAGAGCCTGCAACTGGAGATGCTCTCACTGGACGGCTTCGGCAAGGCGGGAAGCGGAGTGCCCACGCTCTTCCCCATCGGCGGAGTGATCGAGCTGTTCATCTGGCACGCGCCGCCGTTCGAGATCCCTCCGGGCGCGATCGCCCCGGAAAAGCCGCAGCCGGGCGACCGGAACCACCACTTCTCGCACCTCGACGTTCTTCTGGAGCCGGCCGAAGCGGGGAAGGAGCAGGCGATTCCGATGCCCGTCCTGATCGGCGACGACTGTCCCGCGACGCCGTCCGGCTCGGGCGACGGCAGCCCGGAAACGCCGGAGATCGATCGCGGGCGCGATCCCGACCGGGGAGGCCTGACGCTGACCTGCACGCCCGGCACGTAAGCCCGGCATCACGGGCAGGCGACCGAGCCTGGCCGAGTGAAGCGTCCACGCATGTACCCGGGGCGGTCCGCCCTGGTGAACCCGGCCTCGCTTTTCGATGAGGAGGAAACCATGCCGGTCGGAATCTCAATCCACATCGGCGTCAACCACGTCGATCCCAAGCACTATCAGAGCAAGAAGGAGCTCAAGGGCTGCGTGAACGACGCCCTCGCGATGCAGAAGCTGGCGGAGGCCGCCGGTTTCAAGAGCACGCTGCTGCCGGACGAGAAGGCCACCGTCGACGCGGTTCTCGGCGCGATCGACAACGCGGTCGGGCAGGTCGGAAGCGACGGGATGCTCATGCTGACCTACAGCGGACATGGCGACGTCGTGGTCGACGTGAGCAGAGACGAGCTCGACCTCACGGACGAACGCTGGGACCTGTACGACCGAGAGCTCGTCGATGACCAGCTGTTCGACGAGTGGAAAAAGTTCAAAAAGGGCGCACGCATCCTGGTGATCTCGGACAGCTGCCATGCGGGGGACATCTTCTTCGCGCCGGCCGAGTTCCTGCGCGCGGCTGTCGAACGGCTCCCACGGACGGGGACGCGTTCGGCAACATTGGGCGACTCTCCCGAGAGTCGCTCGCTCGAGCCGTTCGCTTTCCCGCGCGTCCGGCGAACGGCGTTCGACCGGCTGGCGGACGTCGGCGCGGGCGTGCTCCTGATGGCTGCCTCCACGGACGACGACACGGCAAAAGACGGAGAACAGAACGGCCATTACACGAAGGCGCTCCTGGACACGTGGAACGAGGGAAAGTTCGAGGGAGACTACGTGAAGCTGCACGACATGATCTACGATCTCCTGCGTCCCAGGCAGCTGCCGGTGATCAGGCCGCTCGTGCCGCCGGCGTTCATCCGCGACTACCCCTTCAGGATCTGATCCGCGGGCGCTGAAGGAGCTGGCGGAGCGCGGCCAGGCCGCGGACTGACCTCCGCCGGTCTCCCGGCTCGCTCGACGGCGAAGCCCCTCTCCCGCAGCCGCGGGGGAGGGGCTTCGTCCATTTCTCATCCGGGGCGCGGCTTAATCATCGGGTAATCCGCATCACCCCCGCTGTAATCTTTCCGTCAGATTCCGCGGCTAGCTTCTCCCATGCATCGGCCGCGGCCCATCCCCGGACGGTGCGAGAGGCCGGTGGGATAGGCTCGCCGGCCGGACGACTTCCGGGAGGGGAACCATGTCGAAGCTCAGCCTCGTCGCCCTGGCCGCGGCGGCGGTCGCGCTGTCCGCCGGCGCCGCGCACGCGCAGCAGGGGAGCGGGACGACACACCGCACCACGTCCACCACCACGGCGGCACATTCGCAGACGATGCACGCGCAGGCGGCCGCGCACGCCAGCGCCCAGGCCCAGGCGGCGCCGCACAGCACGCATGCCGCGACGGCCGCGCGGACGGCGCCGCCGCGCTCCACCGTCTCGTCGACGACCACGTCCACCCGTCATTCGACCTCCACCGCGGCCGCGCGGCGCGCGCGCACCCGCCACGCGGCCGCGATGCGCCACAAGCACCGCGTCCGCCACCGCACCACGCCGCGCAAGACGGCCGCGACGACGACCCCGAAGCATCGCTGACGCGGCGGGACCTGGAGACGGGAGGATGAGGATGATCGGCGCGCGATGGATGCGCGCGGTGATCTGCGCGGGGGCGGCGATGGCCGCTCCCGCCGCGGCGCGCGCGCAGGCGATGCCCCCGCCGGTCGGCGACCTGCCGCTGGTGGAGGTGCCCGCGCAGGGCCGCCCGGCGGGCGACCTGATCGCGGTGATGCTCTCCGCCGACGGCGGGTGGGCGACGCTGGACCGCGGCGTGGCCGCCGGGCTCGCGCGCGACGGGGTGCCGGTGGTGGGGTGGAGCAGCCTGGACTACTACCGCCGCCCGCGTACCCCCGCCGAGGCGTCGGCCGACCTGGCGCGCGTGCTCCGCCACTACCTGGACGCGTGGCGCGGCCGGCGGGCGCTGCTCGTGGGCTACTCGTTCGGCGCGGACGTGCTGCCGCTGCTGGTGAATCGGCTCCCGGCGGACCTGCGGGCGCGCGTGGCGGGGGTGGCGCTGATCGGGTTCAGCCCCCGGGCGGTGTTCGAGTTCCACGCGTCGGAGTGGGTGGGCGTGGTGCGCGGGCAGCAGTATCCCACGCTGCCCGAGGTGCGGCGCCTGCGCGATCTGCCGGTGTTCTGCATCTACGGCACGGGTGACCGCGCGGAGGCCTGCGCGGGGCTGGGGATGGCGAACGCCACCATCGTCGCCATCCCCTCGGGCCACCGCATGAGCGGCGTGGCGGCCACGGTGGGGCAGGTGGTGGACCGCGAGGCGCGCGAGCTCATGCACCCGGGAGCCGTTTCGGACGGTGGGCGAGCTCGGGGAAGCTGAAGCGATCCAACCGCGACAAACCGCCAAGTTCGAAGCCCCTCTTCCGCCACGGAGGAGGGGCTTCGTCGTGCGGAATCATGGGCGTGCCAAGTGGCTTCTGCGCTGGCAAGTTCTCCGGCAGCAAGAGCTTGTGTTTCTCGGCGCCTTCCCGCACATTAGAGCCTTTCGGGTCACTTGGACTTCGGTTGGGCAGGCCTCTCCCACTGATCGCACCGCTCCTTCGCGGCCGCAGTTCCTTCCTTCGCAGCAGCCATCCGGTGCCATGCGCAATCCTATTTCGTCTCCAAATCAGGCGAGTGGTGTGTCGCTACCGCCCGCAACTCCGTCATGGCGCCGCCGGGGCAGCGTACGCCTGCTGGTGCTGATCGCCACCGTGCTGGTGATCTCGATGGCGGCCTCGGTGGCTGTCTTCGCGAGGTGGCGCAAGCCCGCGACGCTGACGGAGGAACTCGCGGAGATCGAGATGCTGCGGATTTACGCCACGCAGTTTTCCGTTCCGACGAAGTTCCGTCCGTGCCGCATCGCGCTCACACCTGGACGCATTCCCTCGGCGGACTGCCTGAATAGGGTCAGGGTGCAGGTGCCGAAAGAGTTGGAAGGGCGAATTTCCACGCAGGCGGACTCGGGTAACCGCGACGCAATCCACGCCGACGCGCTCGTGGATTTCGAGCTGGATGATGTGAAGCACAGCGGATTGTCCCGGATTATCGAGCGTCTGCAACTGCTCGTGCGCGGACGTTATCGGACTGAGGACTCCCTCGCGGATCTGTCCGCCGCTTACCTCGTCCGCGCGGGACGAGAGCAGCAAGTGCTGGACTTGTTTCGGGCGCTAGAGGCCGCCGAGAGGGCGATCGCGATCAATCAGACCCACCAGGCGGCTCTTTATAACCGCGCTCTGGCGCTGCAGGGTCTGACCCTCGACAGCGAGGCATCGAAGGCTTGGAGAGCTTACCTGACGGTGGATTCCACCAGCGGTTGGGCCACAGAGGCGAGACAGTACGAGGCGTTACTTCGAGGGAAGCTGGTTCCGATCCCGCCCGCGAATGCCGACGACTCGACGTTGGCCGCTTTTGCAGTGGCGTCGCCCCAGCAGGCGCGGGAACTCGGATGGGATGTTCTGCTCGGCCAGTGGGGTGCTGAAGTGATGCACGACGACACTGCGGCGGCGCGGGCGGCACTGCATCGGTCCGCGGTGCTCGCTCGGGAGTTGGAGAATCGGAGGGGCGACGCCTCGCTGGCAGAGGAGGTGCGCATCATCGAAGCGCATGGTGGAGATAAGGATGCCACGAATCGACTCGCGTCGGCACACCGTTTCTTTTCAAGTGCGCGCATCGAGTATGTGCGCATCAACTACGCTGCGGCGGATACACTTTTCGACCGCGCATTTCAGGCTGGTGCTGATTCGCCGGTGCTGAGGGCGTGGGTGCGCGGATTCTATGGCGCGACGCACCGGGGCGAAGATCCCGTTGGATCCTTGAGAATGGTCCGTGCCGCAGTTGTGGGAGTGGATACGGCGCGGTATCCAGCACTCGGAGGGCGATTCTACTGGACTCTCGCAGTACTGTTGGTGAAGGAGAATGACCAGCGATCCGCAGCGGCGTATGGTACGGCGGTGAGACTGTTCGAGCGCGCGGGCGAGCCGGGGAACACTGCCGACGTCCTCAGCGGTCAAGCCGAAGCCGAAGCCGCGGTGGGGAATGAAACCGAGGAATACTACGCGACGTGGTACAGGGCCGCGTCGCTGCTGCGCCGGCACCGAAATCCTCAGTCTCTCCACCGGCAGTTCGCCGCGATGTCGCGCCGGCTCGTGACGAATGGTTTCCCGTGGGCATCATCGCGCGTCGACAACGAGCTTTCGTCCATCGCGGAGCACAGCAGTGTGAATCTGCTGGTGGTGGAGGCTCGCGACATTCGTGCAGAAGGGCTCGCTCGCAGCGGCGAAATGGATGCGGCGCTGGCAGAGGTCGCTGCTGCCGAGCCTCTGGTCGGCACAATCTCCGATACAATCGCCCGGAAACACTTCACCGCGATGCTGCGTGCAACCCGGGGGATCGCCGAGGTTGGCCGCAATCCGCTCATGGCGGAAGCCCGCCTGAGCAGCATCATCCCCTCTATGCGTAGGGCCGGTGTGCCCCCCCGCTTCGTTACAGCGCTTCTGGCGCGCGCAGACGCGCGTGCCATGCTTGGCCGAACAGATTCCGCTCGGGCGGACCTGCTCGAGGCACTGCAACTGATCCGCACCGGCCGGATTTACAAGACATTTGGATTGAGCCGCGGTGCCGGTCCCGACGCGCGGGCTTCGTTGGATCGCGTGGTCGCTCGACTCGTCGGCGAAGGACGGGACACAGCCGCGCTGGCTTTACTGGAACTCGGCACGACCGCGCTGGCGCAGGTCGAGCCTGCGCCGCTGCCAGCGGCGATCCCGGGCGGCAGGGTCGTCGTGCGATACGCGTTCGCGGGTGACACGATCCTGGCTTGGACGATGTCGGGCCGGGACGTGCGCGTCACGCGGACGCCGGTATCACAGGCGCACTTCCGCGAGCGTCTCGACACCCTCCTCACCCTGCTGGAGCAACGCGAGGACAGCTTGGCGGATGCCGAGCTCCGCAGGATGCACAACTGGCTGATTCGTCCTCTGGAATCGCGGCTCGGCGCACGCAATTCCTCGCTGGTGATCGTTCCCGACGAGACGATGGAAAACGTGCCGTTCGCGGCGCTGAGGAATCCTCGCGGGGAGTATCTGCTGGGGCGGTTTGTCATTCGGGTCGCGAGGAGCGTCGCGGGGGCGGTCGTCGAGCCGGGGGCTGACCGGGCCTCGCCGGTCGTCGGCGTGGTGCAGGATCCCGCGATCGACCGGCAACTGTATCCCGACCTGCGCCAGCTGCGGGGCGCGAGCGACGAGGTCGCGGCGCTGAATGGATGGAGGCCCAGCGTTCTTGCCGGCACTCGCGCGAGCGGCGACAGCGTGCGCGGGCTGCTCAGCCGCGTCTCGCTTTTCCACTTCGCCGGGCACGCCATTGCGGACCCGCTGATGCCGGACAGCTCGTTCCTCGTGCTCGCCGCGGGGCCGGGGCCGGACGACCTCGGGCGCCTCACCGCAGCGGATATCGCGTCGATGGAGCTGCCGGGGCTGGACCTGGTGGTGCTCTCGGCCTGCTCCACGCTGGGCGGCAGCGAGGCGGGGAGCGGCGGGTTCGCGGGCCTCAGTGGAGCCTTCCTCGGCGCCGGGGCCAAGGGGGTGATCGGAAGCCTGTGGAGCGTGTACGACACACGGACGCGCAAGCTCGTGGAGGGCTTCTACGCCGCCTACCGGACGAACCGCGATCCCGCTGCGGCGCTGCGGCAGGCGCAGCGGGATATGTTGAGCTCGCCCGACGAGCGCTGGAAGCGTCCCTCGGCGTGGGCGGCCTTCGAGTACGTCGGCCGGTGAGCAGCGGTCGGGCCCGAACGGCAGGAAGGAAGGGGCGATCTACGGTGGATCGCCCCCGTTTTTTGACTTCTACCAGCGCGGAGAACGCGAAGGGAGGAATTCAGCAGGCCGGGTCCGTCGAATCACTGCACCGCCTGCGGGAAGCAGCTCTTCCCACCCTCCTTCATCTCCCTGACCCGCGGAGGATCTCCATGGCCTTCACCCTCAGAGTGTCGTTCCACGGAATGTGCATGTTCGTTCGCGACGGAACCCAGGCGCTCCACGTGCTCATGCCCACCACGGGCGGCTCCGGCGGCGGCTGCTGCGACGTCCACGCGCCGCGCCTGATCTTCGACAGCGCGCACCTCCGCGCCAACCAGACCGGGCGCGACGACGCGCTGGTGCACATCTCCCTGCAGAAGAAGAAGCTGGAGCTCCCCCAAGTCGGCAACGCGCTCGACAACACGCTCCCCGGCAACCTGGCGAACGTGGGGCAGGTCGTGGGTGACGTGATAACCGGCGCCGACACGGAGGCGCTCGCTTCGCGCGTGCTGATCCGCAACGGCAGCTGCACCGACTTCGCCAAGGGCGCATGCTGGACGTGGCAAGGACAGTTGCAGCGGCTGAGCCACGTGGTCGAGTGGTCGGTGGTGGGCGTCTCGGGCGACTCGCTCAGCCTGCCGCTCTACTCCCTGACGGGGATGCAAACCGGCACGGTGCCGACGCTCCACCCGATCGATGGGGTGGTGGAGATGCAGGTCTGGCATGCGCCCTACCAGGAGCTTCCGCCCGACTACGTCATCCCCGCGCCACCGGTGCGCGGCGGCGACGCCCAGCACTTCTCCGGGTTCGGCATCCTGCTGACGGCGGGGACGACCGACGTGCCGACGTACGAGGACACCGCATGCGGCACCCTCGTCAACCCCAGCAAGTACGACGACGATCCGCGCAGCGCCGTGACCTGGTCGTGCACCAGCGCTGAGGGCGAGTACCCCTGAGCCTCAGCTCGCTTCCTCCAGCAGCTCCGTGAGCGCCTGCTCCATTTGGTCCCAATCCGAGGCGCCCGCCCCCGGGCGGGCGCCTCGCACCCGTTCGAGCGCGTCGACTGCGGCGGGGTTCAGGTCGGGGATCTCTCCATCCAGGTAGCGCGTGCTTTCGCGGCCGCGGAAGAAGCGCACGTCCTCGTCCTCGACCGCGAAGCGCGCAGCCTCGGCCCAGCCGCCCAGGCGGACGTTCTCCCGATCCAGCGTCGGCGGCGTGGGGTCGAGAATCTTGGACAGGGAGTCGGCGGGCGGGAGATTCGGCCGCAGGGCGAACTGGGCGTACTCCCGCGCCGCTTGCGACTCGCCGTGCCTGGCCAGAAGGCCTGCGATCTCGTTTGCGTACTCCTTCGCGCGGTCCCTGTCGCCCGCGCGCACGGCGCGGTCCAGATCGGCCGTCAATGCACCGAAGCGCACCGCTACGGCCCGCGCGCTCAACGCGCCCTCACTGCCGCGCGTCTCGGCGCGCACATCGCTCCACCCAGGGGGGATTGCCGCATCGGGATGCGTCAGCTCCGCTACGGCGACGCTGAAGTACCGGGGGTGATCTGGCCGCGAGAACTTCTTCCACGCGAACGGCGCGATCCCGATCACCAGCACGGCCGCCGCAGCCAGCCCGAGCACGGCCGGCCGGCGCCACACCGGCGGGCGGGTGATCGGGGTCGGCACCGCTTCGGCAGGGCGGGGCACGGTGATGGGGATGACGCCCTCGTCGCGGTCTTCCTCCTCCAGCTCGCGCGTGATCCCGGCGGAATCGACCAGGATCTCCAGCTCGTCGTCCGAAGCGCCCAGCTCGGCCAGCAGCTCGGCGCGCTCCTGCTCGCTCAGGCGCCCGTCGAGGAGCGCCGCAATTCGCTCGTCGTTGGTCAGGGGGTCCATCCGTCCCTCCGGATCTGGTGCGGTACAGGGTTGGACGGGCACAGACGACCAATGTCGCACCCGGGACGGTTCTCAGCTGTCTTCATCGATGATCTCGCGCACCCGGTCGGCCGGAAAGCCTTCGGCCTCGAGCCGGCCGCGGAGGTGCTTCAGGATGCGTTCGAGCCGCCGGTACAGCGGCTTCTGCTCGGTCCGCAGCGCCCGCGCGATATCGGCCACGGTGGCGCCGCCGAAGAAACGCATCTCCACGATGCGCCGGTCCTCGGCGGGGAGCCCCTCCATCGCTCTCCCGAGCACCTCGCGGAGTGCAGCGCGCCCAGCCTGCGCCTCGCTGTCCAACACCGAGTCGTCCGCCTGCTCGGCCGCCGGGGTGATGTCCAGCGGGGCGTCGCCGACCTGCTTCGGGCGCCCTCGAACGCCGGTACCAAGCTCGGCCACGATCCGGATGGCGTCGCCGTCGGAGAGCTGGATGCCCGCGCTTCGCAGCGCCGCGGCCGCTTGGGCCGCGCTCATCCCGTCGCGGTACACCAGCCGTTCGAGCTGCACCGCCGCCGGGCCGCGCCGCCGGGCCGCGGCGGATGGGCGCCAGCGGCCCAGCTGCGCCACGCGGTAGTCGCGGTACATCCGGTTGAGCACGACCGTGAGGAACGTGGTCAGCTGGCTCTCGCCCCGGAACTTCCGCAGGATGGCGTAATCGTCCTCCACCAGCCGGGTTTTGACCCACGAGGTGAAGTCGTCGACCTCGTCGGGGTCCAGGCCGTGCTTGCGGCAGAGGGCCGCCGCGACCCGCTCGATCCAGCCGAGGTGACGCTCCAGGAGGGCGGCGAGGTCCTGCCGTTCGGGCATCGTCGTGGGCATGCCGGGATGCGCGCGGGATCTGTCTGAACAGTGACCGAAACGTATCGCTCGCGCGAAGTGGCATCAACCCGACGGGTTTGCGAACTCGCGGCCACGCGGCCGTCCAACCGGTGTCGCACCGCTCCCGCCATTCCCCCACCTCTGGAGCCGGACCATGGCCGCACGAGGGATCTCCCTGCACGTCGGGGTGAACGTACCCGATCGCGAGCTCTTCCACACCATGCAGACGCTGAAGGGGTGTCGGCACGACGCCCGCGCCCTGTGCCGCGTGGCTGCGTCGCAGGGGTTCGAGACGCGGCTGCTGCTGGGGAAGGACGCCACCCTGCCGGCGGTGACCGCGGCGATCGCGGCGGCCGCGGAGGAGGTGGGGAGCGATGGGATCTTCCTGCTGACCTACTCCGGCCACGGCAGCCGGCTGTGGGACGAGGACGGCGACGAGGGCGACGGCTACGACGAGACCTGGTGCCTGGCGCGGGGCGAGCTGGTGGACGACGAGCTGTACCGGCTCTGGGGGCTCTTCCCGCCCGGCGCCCGCGTCGTGGTGGTCTCCGACAGCTGCCACAGCGGCACCGTCATCCGCAGGCGCAAATCGGGTCCGAAGCGGCGCCGGCGCGCGCCGTCCGGGACGGCGTCCCGCGGGGGAAAGGGTGCCGCGCATCCCGTGCGGCGGATGGGCGCGGGTCCGCGGCGGCCCACGGCCCGCGCGGCGGGCGGTGTGGCCGCGAGCGTCGTCCTCCTGGCGGCGGCGATGGACACGCAGACGGCGCGCGACGGGGCCGCGCACGGGGCGTACACCGGCGCGCTGCTGGCCGTGTGGAACGGCGGAGCGTTCCGGGGCTCGTACCTGGACTTCCAGGGAGCGATCCACCAGCGGCTGCGCGCGAAGCGGATGACGCAGCAGCCGTACTTCGACCGTACCGGCGCGCCCAACCCCGCCTTCGAGGCGCAGCGTCCCTTCACCATCGAGCCGCCCACCATCGAGCCGCCGCCGCCCGGGACTGCGTCCGCCGGCTGAACGGCGCTCACCCTCCCTCGCCAAATGCGGGCGGGCGTGTATATTGTGCGCCCGCCCGCTCTCGTCGTGTCCCGCGGGCCCTCAAATCAACAGCCTGAAGACGAAGACCGACGATGATCATCGGGGTCCCCAAGGAAATCAAGACGAACGAGAACCGCATCGCCCTCGTCCCGGCGGGCGCCGAGGCGCTGGTGCAGGCCGGCCACACCGTGCTGGTGGAGCGCGGCGGCGGGCTGGGCAGCGGCTTCGAGGACGAGCAGTTCGTGGCCGCCGGCGCCGAGATGCTGGACGTGGAGGAGGTCTGGGCGCGGGCGGAGATGATCATGAAGGTGAAGGAGCCGATCCCGGTCGAGTACCCGCGGATCCGCGAGAACCAGCTCCTCTTCACCTACTTCCACTTCGCCGCCGACGAGACGCTCACCCGGGCGATCATCGACACCAAGTGCGTGGCGCTGGCCTACGAGACGGTGGAGCTGCCCAGCGGCGAGCTGCCGCTGCTGACGCCGATGAGCGAGGTGGCCGGGCGCATGGCCATCCAGGCGGGCGCCAAGTACCTGGAGAAGTTCTACGGCGGCCGGGGGATGCTGCTGGGCGGCGTTCCCGGTGTGGCGCCCGCCAACGTGCTGGTCATCGGCGGCGGCGTGGTGGGGATCAACGCGGCCAAGATGGCGGCGGGCTTCGGCGCGCGCGTCACCATCCTCGACCTGTCGCTCGAGCGGCTGCGCTACCTGAGCGACGTGATGCCGGCCAACGTGGAGATGATCTACAGCAACCGGCACAACCTGCTGGAGCGGCTGGAGCACGCCGACGTGGTGGTCGGCGCGGTCCTCCTCCCCGGGGCCAAGGCGCCCAAGCTGGTGAAGCGCGAGGACCTGAGGCTGATGAAGAAGGGCGCGGTGATCGTGGACGTGGCCGTGGACCAGGGCGGCTGCGTGGAGACGATCCGCCCCACCACGCACGAGAACCCCATCTACGAGATCGACGGGGTGATCCACTACGGCGTGGCCAACATGCCGGGCGGCGTGCCGCGCACCTCCACGCTGGCGCTGACCAACGCCACCTTCCCCTACGCCGCGCGGCTCGCCAAGCTGGGGTGGGAAGAGGCCTGCCGCAGCGACCGCGCGCTGCTGCTGGGGCTGAACATCGTGCACGGCAAGGTGGTGTATCCCGGCGTGGCCGAGGCCTTCGACCTGCCGCTGACGCCCGTGGACGAGGTGCTGCGGACGAGCTGATCCGCTTTCAGGGTACAGGAGACAGGGGACAGCCTGCGGCATCGGTGCGGGGCTGTCCCCCGTTCATGTCCGGGCGCTTCGTTGTGGGGGGATGAGGATGGCGACGCTGTTCCTGCGCATGCTCGTCGGGGCCGTGGCGGTGCTGGTGATCGCGCTGCTGTCGCGGACGCGGAGCTATTTCATCGCCGGGCTGGTGCCGCTCTTCCCGTCGCTCGCGCTGATCGCGCACTACATCGTCGGCTCCGAGCGCTCGGCCGCCGACCTGCGCGAGACGGCGCTGTTCGGGATGTGGTCGCTCATCCCGTACTTCGTCTACCTGCTGGCGGTGTATTTCCTGATCGCGCGCCTCCCCCTCGTCCCCACGCTCGCGGCGGCGACGCTGGCGTGGCTCGTGGTCGCCGCCATCCTCGTCACCGTGTGGATGCGCTTCCATCCCGCCGCGGGCTGAGATTCGCGATCTTCTCGCTGCCCCCCTGTCCCCGTCCCCTGTCCCCTGTCCCCTGAGAATGCAGGTTCGCTTCCGACGCCTTCCGGGCAATCCCGACCTTCCGCTGCCGTCGCGCGCCACCGCCGGCGCGGCGGGGTTCGACGTGGCCAGCGCCGAGCCGGACTTCGTACTGCAGCCCGGCGAGCGGCGGCTGGTGCACACCGGGCTGGAAATGGAGCTGCCGCACGACGTCGAATGCCAGGTGCGGCCGCGGTCCGGGCTGGCGCTGCGCCACGGCGTCATGCTCCCCAACTCGCCGGCGACGATCGATCCCGACTACCGCGGTGAGCTGCGCGTGATCGTGTGGAACTCGGGGAGCGAGCCGGTGCCGGTGCCGCGCGGGATGCGCATCGCCCAGCTCGTGTTCGCGCGCTTCGAGGTGCCCGAGATCGTGGAGGCGGAGGAATTGACCGACAGCGGCCGCGGCACGGGCGGATTCGGCTCGACGGGGCACTGAGACGAAATCCGGGGCAGACGGTTGATGCACCCACCGATCCCACGCTGACGTCATCCTGAGGCCGGTCAGACTGTAATCAGCGTCTGGGCAAGCGTTTGCAGGCCGAAGGATCTATCATCGCGGCAGCACGAGGCTCGGTGGGACGCACCGGTACTTCAGCGGGAGCTCGGATAAGACGCGGATCGGTGATGTGACTGGCGCCCGGCGGAGATCGCTCCGCCGGGCGCATCGTCATCCTGTCAGGGTGTGCAGGGGCAGCAGGTCGGGTTCGTGGCGATGGTGGAGATGGTGCATACGATCTTCACCGTCTCCGCGCCCTCGCGCGCCTGCACCGTGCCCAGTCTCTGTAGTTCGTCGTCCGAAGTGGGGAACGACTCGACGGTCAGGCGCTCGACGTCCAGCTTCAGCTTCCGCATGGTTCAGCGCTCCTCGTAGCGGGGGGTGCACGGGCAGCAGGTGGGGTTCGACTCCAGCCAGGTGCTGCCGCAGAACGTCTTGATCGTCGGCTGCATCTCGCGGCCGGCGACGGTGCCGTGGCCAGCCACCGCGTCCGCGGTCGAGAACGAGTCGATCGCGAGCGCGTCCAGGTCCAGCTTCAGCTTCCTCATCATGCTCCTCCAGTAAAGGGATCGGTTCGCGCCCGGGGAACGCATGGTGGGTGCCGAGGGACGTGGAGCGCCGAGGAAGATCGCGGAAAGGCCGTAAGTCGTGGCGGGATGCGGGGTTCGGCTCGATGGGGCGGAAGCATGCGAGCGGCGGAGCGAAAGGTTCGCTCCGCCGCTCGCACCGTTTCGGTGAGGGTGGCTGCCCCGAAATTCAGACGCGTTCGGGATCGCCTCCCACGCCTACACGCGCTCCTCGACGCAGGTGGTCCGCGTGGACGGCGGCGGACAGAACGCGTGATAGAACGACGCGCCGGTGGTGCAGCCACAGGACGCATACGGCGGCGTGGGCGCGTCGTACGCCTGCACCGTGCCTTCCTCCGTCTCGAGCGCGGCGATGGGGAACGACTCCACCGCGAGCACGTCGAGATCGAGCTTCACTTTCTTCATCTGGACCTCCATTCGTGGGGATGGAGAGGCCGGACGGGCCACGGCGCCCGCCCGGCCGTGGCCCGGCTCAGGCGTCGGGCGCGACCACGGGAGTCGGCGGCGGGCAGAAGCGCTCCAGGTACGAAGCCCCGGTAGTGCAGCCGCAGGACGCGTACGGCGGCGTGGGCGCGTCGTACGCCTGCACCGTGCCTTCCTCCATCTCGAGCGCGGCGGTCGGGAACGACTCCACGGCGAGCGCGTCGAGCTCGAGCTTCACCTTCTTCATCCATGCCTCCGGTCTGGTGGGATACTGATTCCGGCAGCGGCCGGCCCGCTCCCGGACGTGCGCACGCCCGGCGGGACGTCGTCCGCGCCGGGCGTGCAGTGTGCGTTCAGTGCTCCGCGGGGAACGCGCAGGCGCCGGCCACGCAGGAGAGCAGCGTACATCCCCAGCTGCGGGTGTCGCGCTCCGCCTCGCGCACTTCGGGCGCGGCGGTCCACGAGACCACGCGCAGAGAGTCCACGTCGAGTCTCAGCTTCGGCATCGTTTCCTCCCGTGGTGGGTCGATCGCACCGGCACGGCCGAACGGCCCGAGGGTGAAGTCTCCTCGGTGTCGCGATGCGGTTCGGGTGCGGTCGGTGTGCTTCCACCCTAACCCCATCTTCCGACGTCCGCAAGGGGACATCGCGGCGTCAGATTGTCGCTTTGTTGGGCGCAGAGGTGCCGTCATCGCCGCCCCGCGGACGATTCCACGGTGGCGTGATGCGCGGGACGCCGATCTCCCGCAGCGGCTTCCCGGCCAGGTACCCGGCCGCGAGCGTCACCGCGTCGGCGACGGTGGGGAGGATGGCGAGCTCGGCGTACTCCGATTCGGATTCGATGGCCGCCTTGCGCTCGGGAGATGCGCGCACCCAGCGGTCCCCGCCCACGGGGAGCGGCGCGGCGTAGTAGCGGATCTCGCCCAGGATGCGGGAGAAGACCACCCAGCGCGTATGGCCGGTGATGATGATCGTGGGATCGCGCTCGAGCCGGGCCATCATCCCCTCGACGCCCTCCTCCTCGGCGGACCATTCCAGGTCCGCGAACCCGCCGATGGACTCCTCCAGCTGGCCGTCGATGGCCACGCCACGCCGCTCGGCCTCGGCGCGGAACTCGTCCACCAGTCGCGATCGGGCGTGCTCCATGATGTCTCCTGGCGAGATGCTTTGGTGAGCGCCCGGCATCCACAACTGCGGGGTCTCACGCAGAGTCAGCAGGGTCAGCAGAGAACAGCGGTCTGGTGATGACCCGCCGCGGAATTCGTGACGAAGAAGATGTCGGGAGGGGGATGGCGCAAGCGTGCGGCGCGGAGGGGTGCGATCTCCCTCCGCGCCGCCGTCCAATCAGAGCTCGCCCCAGCGCGGCGTGCAGGGGCAGTAGGTGAGGATCGTCTTCGCGTAGGGCGAGGTGTCGAGCATCTCGTGCGCCTCCACGCTCCCGGGCGCTCCGTCTTCGGGCGCGGTGGCGAACGAATCGACGGAGAGGGTCTCCAGGTCCAGCTTCAGCTTGCGCATCGGTGCACCTCTTTGGTTGGTGAGTCTACTCGTCCCAGCGCGGCGTGCAGGGACAATAGGTGAGCTGCGTCTTGCAGTAGGTCGTGGTCTGGGCGCAGGTGAAGGTGCGCGCCAGCTCGCGTGCGTGCACGCTGCCGGGGTCCGCCGCCGACGCGTCGTCCGTGGAGAACGAATCCACGGCGATGGTGTCGAGGTCCAGCACGAGCTTTCTCATCGCGCCTCTCCGCTCGGGGATGCGCCGGCGCGGCGATGTGCGGCGGCCGGCGACGGTTGGGGGAGAGATGATTCTAAACCAGACGTATTCTGTTGATCAAGGTCCGGAGTTTCGCTTCGATCCGGTTCGAATGCGACCTCAGGGGTACGATGGAGCGGGGAGCGAAGCGGGATCGGTGATGCCGCGGGGTCACGCGAGCCGCCGTGCGGGGGCGATCCCGTCCGCGCGGCTTTGCCCGGCCCGGACGCCGCGCCGGGGTACGGGCGGCGTCCGCGTGCCTCCCCCGGCATGCCCCGTGCATCGGGCGGCTCGCGGCGCGGCGGTGGACGCGGCGCTTCGGGTTGCGAGCGGCGGGGGGCGGGCGTAGCTTTTTCGGGTTCCGCAAGTCCTTCGTACACTTGGGGGCTACGCACCCGAACGTGTCCGGCGCGCCAGAGCCGCGCTCCGGCGGAAAGTCTTGGTCCGCACATGGCATTGGGCTGGTTCAAGAAGGGGAGCTTTCTCCCGGTCAACGACATCGCCGTAGACCTGGGGACCGCGAACACGCTGATCTACGTGAAGGGCGAGGGGATCGTCCTGAACGAGCCGTCGGTGGTGGCGCTCGACAAGGCCAGCGGCAAGCCCAAGGGGATCGGGCTCGAGGCCAAGCGCATGCTGGGGCGCACCCCCGAAGGCATCCTGGCCGTGCGGCCGCTGAAGGACGGCGTGATCGCCGACGTGGACGTGACCGAGATCATGCTCCGCTACTTCCTGCAGAGCGTGACCTCCAAGCGCTTCCTGAAGCTCAAGCCCACGGTGGTCGTCGGCGTGCCGAGCGGGATCACCGAGCTGGAGCGCCGCGCGGTGCGCCAGAGCGCGGCGGCCGCCGGGGCCAAGGAAGTCTACATGGTCGCGGAGCCGATGGCCGCGGCGATCGGCGTGGGCCTCCCCGTCGAGACGCCGACGGGGAACATGGTGATCGACATCGGCGGCGGGACCACGGAGATCGCGGTGATCGCGCTCTCGGGCATCGTCTGCGACACCAGCATCCGCGTGGGCGGCGACGAGATCGACATCGCCATCGTCACCTTCCTGCGCAAGAACTACAACCTGATGATCGGCGAGGCCACGGCCGAGGCGGTGAAGATCCAGATCGGCAGCGCCTTCAGCACCGGCGAAGAGCGGGAGATGGACGTGAAGGGGCGCGACCTGGTGTCCGGCATCCCCAAGACGGTGCGCGTGCACAGCCAGGAGATCCGCGAGTGCATCCAGGAGCCCATCCAGGCCATCGTCGAGGCGGTGCGCCGCGCGCTGGAGATCACCCCGCCCGAGCTGGCCAGCGACATCGTGGACCGCGGGATCGTGATGACCGGCGGCGGCGCGCTGATCCGCGGCCTCGACGTGCTGATCGCCCGCGAGACCAACCTGCCGATCCACGTGGACGAGGAGCCGCTGACCTGCGTGGTCCGCGGCGCGGGGCGGATCCTCGACGACATCGCCAAGTTCCGCGGAGTGCTGGCCTCCTGAGGGCTTTCCCATGAGCACCTTCCGACCCTACCTGCGCGGCACCGGCGACCGGGCCCGCAAGCGCGACCTGGCGGCGGCCGCGGCCTTCGCCGGCCTGTCGGCGCTCCTGCTGGCCATCCCCGCGGCGTACCGCGACGCGGTGGGCCACGCGGTGCGCAGCAGCGTGCTCTATCCCGTGATGGCCATGCAGCACGGCGCCAGCGACCGCGAGGGGCGCTACGCCGACGCCGCGCGGCTGCGCGCCGAGCGCGACTCGCTGGCCTCCTTCCTGGTGGGCCAGAGCAACCTGGCCGAGGAGAACCGCGAGCTGCGCTCGCTGCTGGGCTTCCGCCCGCGGCTGACCTACTCGTTCGTGGCGGCCGAGACGGACCCGGTGACCGGCCCCGGCTCGGCGGGAACGCTCCGCCTCTCCGTGGGCAGCCGCGACGGGGTGAAGCAGGACGCGCCGCTGGTGACCGCCAGCGGGCTGGTGGGGAAGGTGTGGAAGCTGGGGGCCACCTCGTCGGTGGCGATCGACTGGACGCACGACAAGTTCGCCGTGGCGGTGATGACGGTGGACGGCGAGACCTACGGGATCGCCACGCCGGGGAACGACCCGCGCGGCGAGCGGGTGCTGGCGCTGACGCCGGTCGCCTTCCACACCGTCCCCGACACGGGCTCGCTGGTGGTGACCAGCGGCGACGGCGCGCTCTTCCCGCGCGGCATCCCCGTGGGGAAGGTGATCGGGGCGGGGAAGCAGCCGGGCGGGTGGCAGCGCACCTACTTCATCCGCCCGCTGGTGAACCCCGCGCAGATGTCGCACGTGCTGGTGCTGGGCGAGCCCGCGCAGGCGCAGAGCGAGCAGAACCTGGCGGCGGCGTGGGGGGTGCGGCTGACCACCACGCAGGTGGCCGACACCACCGCGCGCGCGGTGGCGCCCGACGCGGCCACGCCCATGGCGCCGCTCACGCCGCGCCCGCAGCCCGCGGCGCCGGCCCGGCCGCGCCCCCGGCCGCGTCCCCGCCGGGTGGACCCCACGCCGGAGCTTCCGGGCCGCCCGGTGTATCCCGGCGAGCCCAGGGTCCCGCCCGGGTTCCGGCCGCCGCCGAGCAATCCAAGCCCCCGACGGTGAACAGGAGCGAGGGATGACGGAGGGGACGCAGTGGAAGTTCGCGCTCTTCATCTTCGTGCTGGTGGCGCTGCACTTCATCCTGCGGGTGGGGATGGGGCTGGGCGTGCTCGCCCCCGACCTGCTGGTGGTGGCGCTGCTGCTGGCCTCGCGCCGGCTGCGCCCGGGGTCGGCGGCGGGGCTCGGCTTCCTGCTGGGCCTGCTGGAGGGCTCGGCCAACCCGTTCGTGTTCGGCTACGCCTCGCTGGGGCTGGCCGTGCTGGGCTACGCCGGCTCGCGCTCGCGCGAGTGGCTGGCGGGCGACGACCCGCTGAACATGGTGGCCTTCTTCTTCGCGGGCACGCTGATCTACGAGCTGCTGCTGTACGTGATGCTGGCCGTGGGCGGCGTGGGCGGCTCGCCCATGGCGCTGCTCATCCCCGCGCTCCTGGCCTCGATCTACGCGGCGGCGGTGGGGCTGGGCGCCTCGACCCTCTACCGCTCGCTGGCATGAGGGTTGAACGTGTTGCGGCACATGGATTTGCCGCTTTGAGGGGAACGTGAGGCGCTACCGCTCGCTGGTCCTGGGAGACCCGATCCTCTTCGCCCTGGTGGTGGGGCTGGCGATGTTCGGCATCGCCATGATCTACAGCGCCGGCGTGCTCGACGTGCCCGACAAGACGGTGACGGGCGCGTGGCGGCAGCAGCTGATCTGGTTCATCCTGGCGCTGATGATCGTCCCCTTCGTCCTCCGCGTGCCGGTGGGGTGGCTGGAGTGGGCGGCGCAGCCGGCGTACGCGGTGGCCCTCGTCCTCCTGGTCCTCACGCTGTTCATCGGCGGCGGGTCGGGAACGGCGGCCAGCACCAAGAGCTGGCTGAACCTGGGGCCGCTGCATCTCCAGCCGGCGGAGGTGGCCAAGATCGCCACGGCGCTGATGCTGGCGCGGGTGCTGGGCGAGTGGCGCGAGCCGCCCAAGACGCTGTGGGGGCTGTGGAAGCCCATCGTGGTGGTGATGTTGCCCATGGGGCTGGTGATGCTGCAGCCCGACCTGGGCTCGGCGCTGGTGTTCGCGTCGATCCTGGTGTGGTGCCTGTTCTGGGCGGGCACGCCGCTGTCGACGATCTTCTTCCTGGTCTCGCCCATCCTCTCCCTCTTCCTGTCGATCAGCTGGCAGGTGTGGGGGGTGTACATCGTGGTGATGCTGGTCCTGCTGATCCGCCGCGACGCGTTCATCTCCGAGAAGGCCACCATCTGGCTGGCCAACGCCATGGCGGGCGCGCTGGCGCTGCCGCTGTGGAACAAGCTGCAGCCGTACCAGAAGAACCGCTTCATGGTGTTCCTGGACCCCATGATCGACCCGCGGGGGGCCGGGTACAACCTGATCCAGAGCCGGGTGGCCATCGGCAGCGGCGGGTGGTTCGGGCGCGGGTGGCTGCACGGGCCGCAGAAGCGGCTGGCCTTCCTCCCCGAGCAGCACACCGACTTCATCTTCTCGGTGATCGGCGAGGAGCTGGGCTTCATCGGCGTGCTCTGCGTGCTGGCGGCCTTCGGCTTCATCTTCTGGCGGCTGGTGAAGATCGCCGAGAAGAGCAACGACCCCTTCGCCTCGCTGGTGCCCATCGGCATCTTCGGCAGCTGGTTCGCGCACGTGCTGATCAACGTGGGGATGACGGTGGGGATCATGCCCGTCACCGGCATCCCCCTGCCGTTCATCAGCTACGGGGGATCGTTCCTGCTGGTGAACCTGCTGGCGATGGCGGTGATCCAGCGGGTGGCGGCGGAGACGGGGCGGGCGAGATAGAACCGGAAGTGCGAAAGTGCGAGAGTGCGAAAGTGCGTGGGTTCCGGCGCGAGACCGATTGCCGCGCCCGATCTCACGCCGCGCGCCGCCGCCGTGTCCCGTGGTGACCACTTTCGCACTCTCGCACTTTCGCACTCACGCACTTTCCTGATATGGCCTGGTTCAAGAAGCCCAAGACGCGCCTGCAGGCGTCCGACAAGCGCGACCTGCCGGGCGACGTGTGGGAGAAGTGCCCCAGCTGCGGCGAGATCCTGTACCGCGAGAAGCTGAAGGAGAACTGGCAGGTGTGCCCCAACTGCGGGCACCACCACCGCCTGTCGGCCAACGGCTACGTGGCGCTGCTGATCGACGAGGGCACCTTCCGCGAGACCGACCGCGACCTGCGCTCGGGCGACCCGCTGCAGTTCGTCGACCTCAAGCCCTACCGCGAGCGCCTGGCGCAGGCCGAGCGCAAGAACCCGCACGGCGAGGCGGTGATCACCGGCACCGGCGACCTGGAGGGGATCCCCGTGTCGCTGGGGGTGATGGACTTCTCCTTCATCGGCGGGTCGATGGGGTCGGTGGTGGGCGAGAAGCTGGCCCGCGCGGGGATGCGCGCGCTGGAGAAGCGCACGCCGCTCCTCATCGTCTCGGCCAGCGGCGGCGCGCGGATGATGGAGGGGATCTTCTCGCTGATGCAGATGGCCAAGACGTCGGCCGTCCTCGCGCGGCTGGACGAGGAGGGGCTGCCGTACGTCTCCATCCTCACCGACCCCACGACGGGCGGGGTGACGGCGAGCTACGCCATGCTGGGCGACGTGAACGTGGCCGAGCCGGGCGCGCTGATCGGCTTCGCGGGGCCGCGGGTGATCGAGCAGACGATCAAGCAGGAGCTCCCCGACGGCTTCCAGCGCTCCGAGTTCCTGCTGGAGCACGGGATGCTGGACCTGATCGTGGATCGCCGCAAGATGAAGAGCGAGCTGGCCCGCGTGCTGCGCCACATGCTGGGCCAGCCCGCGGTCGAGGAGTTCGCAGCGGCGGAGGCGTGAGGTCTCGCCCGGTCCTGGGCCGGGCTTCTGGCCGGGCGAATGAATTCACGGCAACAACAGCACGAAGTCGCTGCGCGACTGGTGCTCGGCATCCGTGTGATGCGCAAGCATTTCTGCCGGCACTGAGTTCTCCCCTCCCCTGCGAAGCGGGGGAGGGGCCGGGGGAGGGGGCTAGCCGGGGGCGGGCAGGCTGCCTGCTCGTCGGACCCAAACTTCTCACCTGTCGATCTTTCGCCGATGAAGGCTGACGAGCCGGGGGCGTGGCTGTTCGCACGCCCCACCGGCGGCATTCGCTGGGGGCTGGAGAGGACGGAGGAGCTGCTCGCCGGTGGGGGGGATCCGCACCGGCGGTTTCGTTCGCTCCATGTGGGGGGGACCAACGGGAAGGGCTCCGTCTCGGCCATCTGCGACGCGGCGCTGCGGGCAGCAGATCCCACGCGGACGGTGGGGCTCTACACCTCGCCGCACCTGGTCTCGTTCGACGAGCGCATCCGCATCGGCGGGCGGCCGGTGGAGCGCGAGCTGCTGCTGGCGTGCGAGGCCCGCCTCCGCCCCGCCATCGAGCGCACCGGCGCCACCTTCTTCGAGGCGACCACCGCCATCGCCTTCCTCTGCTTCGCGGAAGCCGGCGTCGACCTGGCCGTGGTGGAGGTGGGCCTCGGCGGGCGGCTGGACTCGACCAACGTGCTGGCGCCCCTGGCGTGCGCCGTCACCAACATCGCCCGCGACCACACGGAGTACCTGGGCGAGAGCCTGGACGAGATCGCGTTCGAGAAGGCGGGGATCTTCAAGCCCGGCATCCCCGTGGTGGTCGGCGAGACGGAGGCCGCCCCGCTCGCCGTCCTGGCGCGGCGCGCGGAGGAGGTGGGCGCGCCGCTGACGCTGCTCGACGCGGACGCGGTGTCGGACGTGAAGACGTCGCTCGAGGGCACGGTGTTCGAGCTGGAGTCGCCGCGCTGGGGCTCGCGCGAGGTGCACACGTCGCTGATCGGCGAGCACCAGGCGCGCAACGCGGCGGTCGCCGCCGAGCTGCTGGGCCGGCTTCCGCGCTCGATTCGGCCGCCGTGGGAGTCGGTGGAGACGGGGCTCGCGTCCGTGCGCTGGCCGGGGCGGATGCAGGTGGAGCGCGTGCGCGGCGCCACCTGGGTGTTCGACGTGGCGCACAACGCGGCGGGGGTGGCGAGCCTGGCCGCCACGCTCGGCCGTCTCCGCCTGCCGAAGCCGGTGGTGCTCGTCACCGCCATCCTCAAGGACAAGGGATGGGCGGAGATGCTTCCGCCGCTTCTGGCGCGCGCGGACGCGGCGGTGCTCACCGTGGCCCCGTCGTCGCCCGAATCGCGCCGGTGGGACCCGGCCGAGGCGGCGGCGCGCATCGGCGAATCCGCGTCCATCCCCGTGCGCGTGATCCACGACTTCGCGGCGGCGCTGCAGCGCGCGGAGACGCTGGCGCCGCACGGCACCATCCTCGTCACCGGCTCCGTCCACACCGTCGGCGACGCCCTCCGGGAGCTCGCGATCCCTATCTTCTGATCCGGAGTCCGGATTCTGGTTGATGCACCCACGTCAGATCCAGGCTGACGTCATCCTGAGGCCGGCCAGACTGTAATCAGCGTCTGCGCAAGAGCCGGCAGGCCGAAGGATCTATCATCGCGTCAGCACGCGATTCGGTCGGGCGCACCAATCCTTCACTCGGGCCAGCCAAGAACGACGAAGGGCTCTCACGGAGCACGGTGGTCACGGAGGAACCGATCAGTTCCTCTGCGGCCACGTGTCTTCCATGAGAGCCCTTCTTCTCACCAGACCGGGGCGAAGCCTCGCTGCGTCTTGCCGAATCGCGTGCCGCGCCGGCGATAGATCCTTTGGCCTGCAAGCGCTTGCGCAGACGCTAGTTACGGTCTGGCCGGCCTCAGGATGACGTCGATCCGGGGATGGCCAAACGTCTCGCATCCCTTCAGCCGGTCACACGCCGTGGGGCGCGAAGTGCAGCGGGCGCCTGGGACGGCCGAAGAACGGCGCCACGGCGATGGCGGCCAGCACCAGCGGCCACAGGCGGCCGTTCAGCAGGTCGTAGCTGGCCAGCAGCTCGTTCCAGCTCGCGCCCATCACCCAGTGCCCGAACGCGAGCTCGAACGCCACCGTCCATCCCACCCACGCCACCGCCACCTGCGCCGTCCGCGCCTGCGACAGCCGCACGTCGCGCACGAACGGCCGGGTGACGAGCAGGATCAGCACGATCGCCGCCGCCACGCTCACCGCCTGCGCGGTAGCGGGGCCCAGCCGCGGCTCCAGCACAATCGCCCGCAGGGCGCCGTTGGCCACCATCGCCACGGTCAGCACCAGCCACACACGAAGTGCACGCATCCACATGGTTTCCTCCCCGTCGGGCGGGTCGAGCGAACTCCATCCGATGCCCAAGATGCGCGTCGCCGCCGCGTGGAGAGGTCCGGAACGGCCGTACCCGGATGTAGAGAAATCCCCGAATCTGCTGGAGATCCGGGGGATTTTCTCGGCCTTCGGCCCGAACGGTCGGTTTCATCGCACCGGGCCGGATCGCTAACTGACGGCGATCGGGTGGGTGCGGGGGACGCTCACCGCCCGCCCGACGAGATCCGCGTGGGGTCACGCATGGCATGCCCACGGATCGAGATGATACTTAAGTAGATGCTTAACTATTGGATCGGGAAGATAGCGGCCCCGAGCGACGCCAGCCTGGCCGAAGCCTCGTTCACAAAGAGGACGGCGGAGACGGACGTGCGCTCGCCCTGCGCCGATCTCCCTTGATGACCGCAGTTGGCGATCCCGACCCGTGCTCGTCGGTCGAGGCTCAGGCGGATGTCCGTGGCGCGGAATGCACAACCGACCGTTGCAATTGCTTCGGGGCAATCACCCCGCGGGGCGGGGAACGGCGCCGTAGGCGGTCTGCGCCAGCTGCGGCGTGACCTCGCGATGGCGGTCGGCCCACCAGGCCCAGAGCGGGAGGAGCCACATCGCCAGCGCGGTCCACGCGATCGCGCGCTCGCCGGGCGGCGGGGGGCCGAAGGTGCTGGCGAGGTAGACGACCAGGAAGAACGCCATCAGCGCGCGGAACGCCCATCGTCCGATGCCGTCGCGCGGGTGCGAGGTGCCGAGGTAGACGGCGAGTCCGATGGCGAAGAGGAGGAGCTCGAAGACCAGCGTCGTCGGGAGCGAGTGCCACATCCCCACGCCCACGCGCGGGCCGCCGGGCCAGAGCGGGAGGTCGGGGCGGTGCGTCAGCCAGTCGAGCACCCAGTGGCTGAGGACGAGGAAGCCGATCGTCCACGCGCCGTAGCCGTACCGCGTCACCGCGTAGTAGAGGCCGCCCGCGAGCACCGACCATCCCACCACCGCCAGCAGCGAGTGGGAGATGGGATAGGAGACGAAGTCCAGCGGCGCCATCGCCGTGTTCCCCGGGTCGATCCGGACGTGCTCCACGCCCAGCAGCAGGAGGATGGGCCAGAGCAGGTCCAGGAAGATGGCGGCGCCCAGCAGGACGCCGAGCGAGGTGCGCGGGGCGGCGCGCTTGCCCGCGAGCGCGGCGGCGGTGTGGCCGATGAACATCGGTGCGTGGGTGCGTCCGTGGATGGCGTCAGACGGCGAGCGGGTGCGGTGGGAGGACGGCCACGCGCTCGTTGCGCAGCGAGACGAACTGCACCGCGCCCTCGGCGGTGACCTCGCAGCGGAACGGGTGCATGCGCGGGTCCACGTTCCACCCGAAGCCGTGGCGCAGCACCTCGTCGGAGTCGCGCTGCTGCTGCGCGCGGATCTGCGCGGGCGTGTACGCCGGCAGCTTCTGGCGATAGTCCGCGCAGGTGGCCTCGGCCGGGCCGTCCTCCGCGGGCCCGTGGAAGATCAGGTACACGTCCTCGATCTGGTGCGCCTGCACCAGGAACGCGCACTCGCGGCGGAACTGGTCGGCGCGCATGAAGCTGACGCCGCTGGCGCTCAGCGCGCCCGGCCCGCCGGGGACGTACATCCGGTCGTAGTGGTTCACGCCCTGCGCGGCCAGGAACTCGTCCACCGGCTCCTGCAGCCGCCCGTCGGAGCAGGCGATGACCAGCACGCCCGGCCGTGCCGGGTTCCACGGATCGCGGGCGACGTACGGTCCGGAGGGGACGCCGAGCTTCACGGTGCCAGTCTCTGGTGGGGGGATTGGGACACGTGGCGACGGAGGAAACTTAGGCGCCGCCCATCATCCTGCACCAGAACGGCGACGGCCGCGGGGGCGATCTCCTCCGCGGCCGTCTTCCAATCTCCCTCTCGACCGATCTCCATCTACCCGACCGGGCGGAGGAACTCGATGCGGATCGTCCGCGTGCCGTGGCCGGCGAAGTCGACCTCGGCGCGGTCGCCGTCCATCCCCAGCACCATCCCCTCGCCGAAGGTGCCGTGCACCACCTCCTCGCCCACCGCGAACGCGGGCGCCGGCGGCTCGTCGGGCACCGGCGGCGGGACGATCGCGGCGGCCACGGCCTCGCGGCGGGCGCCGCGCTCCGCCTCGTGCTTCGCGGTCGCCAGGTTCCCGTCGTTGTCGCAGTGGCCGCAGCGGAAGTCTTCCGCGCGCGACTCGCCGAAGTACTCCAGGATCATCTTGGTGCGGCAGCGGGCGGTGCGGCAGTAGCGCACCATCTCGTCCAGCTTGCGCCGGTCGCGCTGGCGGCGCTCCTCGTAGTCCGTCAGCTCGCGGCTCAGGTCCGCCGCGGTCACGTCGGGCGCCATCCGCTCCCACACCCCGCCGCGGTGCTCGCGCACCATCCCGTGCCGCTTGAGCAGGGTGAGGACGATGCGCGCCTTGCGCCGCGGCACGTCGGCCATCTCGGCCACCTGGTCCAGCTCGCGCTTCTCCTCCAGCGGCATGTTGTTGATGATGCGCGCGACGGCGATGGCCTCCTCCAGGTCGGGATACTTGCCGCCCAGGAAGTAGCCCTGCACGGCGCTGTCTTCCACGCGGTAGAAGATGGTGCAGCGCGCGGGAAGGCCGTCGCGCCCCGCGCGCCCCGCCTCCTGGTAGTAGGCCTCGAGCGAGCCGGGGAAGTGGTAGTGGATCACGAAGCGGATGTCGGGCTTGTCGATCCCCAGCCCGAAGGCGTTGGTCGCGATCACCGCCTTCACCTCGCCGGCCATGAAGCGGTCCTGCGCCTCGTGCCGCTCCGCCGCGCCCAGCTTGCCGTGATAGAGGGCGAGGTCGAAGCGCTTGCCGAACTCCTCGTACAGCCGCTCCGCCTCCTTCACCGTGGCCACGTAGACGATCCCCGTCCCTTCCGCGCCGCGCAGCCAGCGGTCGAGCGCCGCGTCCTTCTCGCTGTCGTTGACGGTGGGGGTGACCTCGAGGAAGAGGTTGGGGCGCACCAGCTCGGCCACGTGCACCAGCGGGTCGCGCAGGCGCAGCTGGTGGGTGATGTCGTCGCGCACCTCGGGGCTGGCCGTCGCCGTCAGCGCCATCACCACGGGCCGCCCCAGCCGCTCGGCGATGCCGCCCAGCATCATGTAGTCGGGGCGGAAGTCGTGCCCCCACTGGCTCACGCAGTGCGCCTCGTCCACCACGAAGAGCGAGACCTGGCGCTCCAGCAGCAGCTCGAAGAAGTCACGGTCGCGGAAGCGCTCGGGCGTGACGTACAGGATCTTCCCCTCGCCCGCCACCTTCGCCTCGGCCTCGCGCTTCTGGGCGGCGGAGAGCGACGAGTTGATGGTCCACGCGTCCACGCCGATCTCGTCCAGCTTGTCCGTCTGGTCCTTCATCAGCGCGATGAGGGGCGAGACGACGACGGTCAGGCCGGGGAGGAGGAGCGCGGGAAGCTGGTAGATGAGCGACTTCCCCGCGCCGGTGGGCATGACGACGAGGGCGTCGCGGCCGTCGAGCACGGAGCGGATGACCTCTTCCTGCCCGGGACGGAACTCCGGGAAGTTGAACTCGGAACGGAGGACGGAGAGCAGGTCCGTCCGCTCTGCTGCGGTGACGCTCAAGAGGATCCCTGGGTTCGTGCTTCGGGGCCGGCTGAACGGAAGGACCGGAAAGCAAGGCCCGGACCACGTGCGGCCGGTCGTCACGCCGCGGCGGCGCGGCTCGAGGGATTCCCGGTGGGGAGGTGGAGAGGGGGATGGGTGGCGGGTGATGCGAATCTCCCCACGACGCGGCGGGAATCGCTGGAAGCAAGGGGGAATCAGGAGGGAGATCCGGCGGCGCGGGGAGGGTAGCGGCGTGGGTCAAGAAATCGCCAATGGGGCTCCTGCGGCGTCGCGCCGGGTGGATCATCCCCCCTGCCAGCCCTCGCCCGCCTCGCCCTCCGCGATCCGCTCCGCGCGCCGCGAGGTGAGCGTGGACCCCGTGCTGGCCGCGATGACCAGGACCACCGCCAGCCACTGCCGGGGGGAGAGCACCTCGTGCAGGAAGACGAGGCCGGCGAGCGCCGCCACGGCGGGCTCCAGGCTCATCAGGATGCCGAAGGTGCGCGCGGGGAGCTCCTTCAGCGCGATCATCTCCAGCGTGTAGGGGACGGCGCTGGAGAGCAGCGCCACGCCGGTGCCCGCCGCCAGCAGCCCCGGCGTCAGCCGCGCGAATCCGCCGCCGGCGACGGCGACCGGGAGTGTGACGATCGCCGCGATGGCCATTCCCGTGGCGACCGCCGCCCCGCCGGGGATCATCCGCGACACGCGGCCGCCCAGCAGGATGTACGCGCCCCAGCACGCGCCCGCCGCCAGCGCCAGCAGCACGCCCAGCGGGTCCACGCCGCCGCCCGTCCACGGCGCGATCAGCGCGATCCCCGCCGCCGCGAGCGCCACCCACGCCGCGTCCGTCGCGCGCCGCGAGCCGATCACCGCCACGGCCAGAGGCCCCACGAACTCCAGCGTCACCGCCAGCCCCAGCGGAATGCGCGACAGGGCGAGGTAGAACACCAGGTTCATCGCCCCCAGCACCACGCCGTAAGGGACCACCGCGCGCCACTGCGCGGCGGTCGCCCGCCACACCCGCGGCCGGAACGCCGCCAGCAGGAGGAGCGCGGAGATGCCCACGCGCAGCCCCACCGTCCCGGTCGCCCCCAGCGCCGGGAAGAGGCCCTTGGCCAGCGCCGCGCCGCCCTGCACGCTGACGATGGCCCCGAGGATCGCCGGCACCGGCGGGAGGGCGGGGAGGTGTGCGCGCTTCGTCGTCCGGTTCATCCGCTGGGGATACCGCCCCGCGGGCATGCGGTCAAGTCGCGAGCGGGCGGCGAACCTTCCGCGTGGTCTTCCCGATCTCCATCCACGCGGTGGCATCACGCCGCTCTTCCGCCGCGCCGCCGCGCAGCGCAAGTTCGTCCCGTCGACCATGCGCCCCGTCCCCCTCCGCCGCCGCGATGCCCGCGTTGCGCACCTTCCTGATCCGGAGCGGCCTCTTCCGTCCCGCCCGCGCCGTGCGGCGGGCGCTGCGCGCCGACGCCCGCCGCATGGAGGACGCGGCGGCGGCGTTCTATCGCGCGCTTCTCCCTGAAGGCGCGCTCGTCTTCGACATCGGGGCCAGCGTGGGCCACATGTCCGAGGCGCTGCTGCGCGCCGGTGTGCGGGTGGTCGCCGTGGAGCCGCAGCCGGAGTGCGTGGCCGAGCTGCGGGCGCGCTGCGGCGGCCGGCCGGGGTTCACCCTGCTGCCGGCCGCGGTCGGCGCCGCGCCGGGCGTGGCCACGCTGTACCTGCGCCCGCACCACGCCGCGTCGAGCCTGCGCCGCGACTGGCTGGGCGAGGTCGTCGGCACGCTGGACGTGCCGGTGGTGACGCTGGCGGCGCTGGTCGAGCGCTACGGCGCGCCCGCGTACTGCAAGGTGGACGTGGAGGGCGCGGAGGAGGAGGTGTTCAGCACGCTTCCGGGCCCGCTGCCGCTCGTCTCCTTCGAGTATCACCGGTCGAGACTGGACCAGGCCGCGGCGTGTCTGCGCCGGGTGGCCTCGGCGGATGCGGAGGTCAACCTCACGCACGCCGGGCCGCCGCATTTCTCGCTGGCGGAATGGGTCCCGGCGGACGACTTCCTGCGCCGCATCGACCGCGAGCTGGGCGATCGCGCGGCGCCCGGCTGGGGCGACATCTGGGTGCGCACGCGCGCCGCGTAGCTTCTTCCTCCACCCGTCGGAGCGATGGACGAGCCGCTCGTCACCGTCGTGATCCCCACGCGCGACCGCCTGCCGATGCTGCGCCAGGCGGTGGCGTCGGTCGTGGCGCAGACGTATCCGCGGTGGGAGCTGGTCGTCGCGGACCACGGGTCGACGGACGGGACGGCGGCGTGGCTGGCGGAGATGGACGATCCGCGCGTGCGCTCCATCCCCACCGACCCCGCCCGGCACGTCGGCCACGTGCGCAACCGCGGCGCGGCGATGGGGACGGGGGATTGGATCGCCTTCCTCGACTCGGACGACGTGTGGCTGCCGCGCAAGCTGGAGCTGCAGGTCGCCGCGATGCGCGGATCTCCGGCGCGCTGGTGCTACGCGGGATACGAGCTGATGGACGGCGCCGGTCGCACGGTGCCGATGCGGCTGGGCGAGTACCGCCCGCTCTCCGGCCGCATCGCGCGCGAGGTGGTGGCGCAGCAGGCCAACGTCTTCGTGGGCACGCTGCTGGTCGAGCGCAGGCTGTTCGAGGAGCTGGGGGGATTCTGTGAGGACGAGCGCGCGCGCGGCCGCGAGGACTACGAGCTGGAGATGCGGCTGGCGCTGCATGCCGAGGCGCTCGCGCTCCCCGACGTGCTCGCCCGCGTGCGCGACCACCCGGGCCGGATGACCGCGCGCATGCCCGACACCTACGAGCGCGAGGCGGCGGCGTACGAGCTGTTCCTCGAGGCAGGGCCGCCGGAGGAGCTCGCCCGGCTCGCGCGGGCGATGCGGTCGCGCAGCCTGGTCGAGGCGCTCGGGCGGCGGATGACGGGGACGGCATCCCACCCCGACGTGGCGGCGGCCCGTGGCTGAGCGCCCGCTGGTGACCGTGGTGATCCCCACCTGGAACCGCCTGCCGCTGCTGCGCCAGGCGGTCGATTCCGTTCGCGCGCAGAGCTGGGCCGAGTGGGAGCTGGTGATCGCCGACGACGGCTCGACCGACGGCACGGCGGAGTGGGTCCGCGCGCTGGGCGATCCACGGGTGCGCCTGGTCTCCGCGCCGCACTCGGGAAATCCCGGGCAGGTGCGGAACCGCGGCGTGGCGGCGGGCTGGGGCGCGCTGGTGGCGTTCCTCGACTCGGACGACGCGTGGCTTCCCGCCAAGCTGGAGCTGCAGGTGGGGGCGATGCTCCGGCAGGGCGCGCGGTGGTGCTACGGGGGATACGAGCTGACGGATGCGGGCGGCAATGCGATGCCGTCTCGCACGGTTCCCTTCGCGCCGCTCACCGGCCGCATCGTCCGCGAGATCCTGACCGGCGAGGCCAACGTCTCCATCGTCACCGTCGTCGCGGAGCGGTCGCTGCTCGACGAGGTGGGCGGCTTCAGCGAGGACCCGCGCGCCGGACGCGAGGACCGCGAGCTGGAGCTGCGCCTGGCCCTCCGCGCCGACGCGGCCGCGGTCGGCGAGGTGGTGGCGCGCGTCCGCGAGCATCCCGGGCGGAGCACGGCCGCGCTGGCCGACCCGTTCGAGCGCTCCGCCGCGGTGTACGACTGCTTCCTCGAGCTCGATCCACCTGCCGAGCTCGCGCGCGTCGCCCGGCGCATGCGCGCGCGGCAGCTGGCGGACGCGGGCGCGCACCGGCTCGCCGGCGGAGAATACGCCGCGGCGGCCCGGCTCTTCGCGCGCTCGCTGCCGCACGCGCCCGCCGCGGGGTGGCTGCGCGCGCTCGCCCGCGGCGCCCGGGGGCGGCTGCGAGGACGGTAGACATCATCACGTGCTTGAGTCCGCGCGCGGCGTGTGGCGGCGCCGCGGCCCGGCCTCTACATTCCGGCGGACTCCATCTCCCTCGACTGCTCACACCGCGCCCGATGCCGGAAACGCCCGACGCGCCCGCTGCCCGCCGCGGGAAGTTCATCGTCCTGGAAGGGATTGACGGGGCGGGGACGACCACGCAGCTCAACGTCCTGCGCGATCACTTCCGCCACGCCGGCCGCGGCGCGTTCTTCACGCACCAGCCCAGCGATGGCCCGGTAGGGATGCTGATCCGCCTGGCGCTGCAGAAGCGGCTGGTCGGCGCCAACTTCGACCTGCACGACCCCGCGCACCCGCCGCTGCCCGGCGGCGCGCCCTTCGACGCCGACGCGCTGGCGCTGCTGTTCGCCGCCGACCGTGCGGACCACGTCGCCACGCAGGTGCAGCCGAACCTCGACGCCGGGCGCCACGTCGTCTGCGACCGCTATCTCCTTTCCACGCTGGCGTACCAGGGTCTGCAGACGGACATCGAGTGGCTGATCGAGATCAACCGCCCGGCCATCGTCCCCGACCTCACCCTCTTCCTCGACGTCCCCCCGGGCGAGGCCGAGGCGCGGATGCGCGGCTCGCGCTGGAAGAAGGAGATCTTCGAGACCCCCGAGCAGCAGCGCCGCGTGCGTGCGCGCTACTTCGAGCTGATCCAGCGCGACTTCCCGCAGCGCGGCCACGTGGAGGTGATCGACGCATCCCGCCCCACCGACGAGGTGTCGCGCGACCTGCTGGCGCGGGTGGACGCCTTCCTCGACGGCGCGCCGGCGGACGCGGCGGGAGAGGCTCCCACCCGCACCGGGTGATTCCGCCCACGCTCGTCCCGTACGCTTCCCCTCGCCCACGCGTCTCGTCCTTCGCAAGATGAGCAGCGACACCGTCTCCGTCGTCCTGGCCTGCTGGAACGTCGAGGAGTTCGTGCGTGGCGCCATCGACTCGGTGCTGGCGCAGACGCACCCCGCGGTGGAGGTGGTGGCGGTGGACGACGGCAGCACCGACGGCACCTGGGAGGCGATCCGCGGCTATGGCGACCGCGTCCGCGCGCTGCGGCTGCCGGAGAACCGCGGTGCCCCGCACGCGCGCAACCGCGGCGCGGAGATCGCCACCGGCGCGTGGCTGCAGTTCATGGACGCGGACGACTTCAGCACGCCGGAGACGCTCTCCGCGCTGGTGGAGGCGGGGCGCGGCACCCCCGGCGCGGTGGCGGCGTGCCCGTGGGAGTTCCTGATCCACGAGGGCCACGCGTGGCGCCGGCATCCCCTCCGGCGGCCGTTCGCCCCGCCGGGCGACCCGTTGCGCGGCTGGCTGGAGGGGATGTGGGCGCCGTCGTGCGCGGTGCTGTATCCGCGGGCCCTGTTCGAGCGGGTCGGCGGGTTCGACGAGACGCTGCGCCGCAACGACGACGGTGACCTGGCCATGCGCGCGTTCGTCTCCGGCGCAGGGATCGCGCGCGCCACGTCCGGGCTCGGCGTCTACCGCCGCCACGGGTCGACGCGCGTGACGCTGTCGTCCGACCGCCACTCCGAGCGCGCGCTGCGGTCGCAGATGCGGGTCTTCGACAAGCTGGCGGAGCAGCTTTCCGCGCAGGGGCGGCTGGAGGAGTACCGCGAGTTGCTGGAGATGCAGTACGGCGCCATCGCGCTCCAGGCGTTCGAGGCCGGCCGCGCCGCCATCGCCCGCGAGTGCCTGGCGCGGGGTGGCGCGGGCGCGGCGCGGCGGGTGCGCTCGGGGACGCGCCTGGGCAGGCTGGCCACGCGCGTGCTGGGGCTCGAGCGCAAGGTGCGGCTGGCCGCCGCCGTCCGGCGCCTGCGCGGCTGACCTGGGCGGTGTCTCCCCGGGAGTCCTTTCTCTGCTCGCGCGGGGGGACACCGTCGCGCGGCGAGACAGGGCGCGCGCCTGCCCGTCCGGGGACGCGGCGGGCGGGTTTCGTGTGAAATTGCAAGTGTTTGATGGAATTGTACTTGCGCGGCGCGCGAGGGCCGGGGCGGCGCGCGCCGCGACCTCCGGGGCGGCACCGGGCTTGCAACCCGCCCGGGCCGGATCGGAGATGGAACGCCCCTCTACGGGAGGATGAGGAGATGAACGTGCACGTGAAGAAGCTCGCGGCCGTGGCCGGCCTGGTGTCGCTGGCCGGCTGCGCGAGCATGAACAACACGCAGCGCGGCGCGGCGGTGGGCGCCGGCGCGGGTGGCGCCATCGGCGCGGTGATCGGGCACAACACCGGCAGCACGGCGCGCGGCGCCATCATCGGCGCGGTCATCGGCGGCGCCGCCGGCGCGGTGATCGGACACCAGATGGACCGCCAGGCGCAGGACCTCGAGGGCGACCTGGGGAACAACGCCTCGGTCGAGCGCGTGGGCGAGGGGATCGCGGTGACGTTCGCGTCGGGAATCCTGTATCCCTTCGACTCGGACCAGATCCTCCCCGCCGGCCGCGAGAACCTGCGGCAGCTCGCGCAGAGCCTGCAGCGCTATCCCGGCACCGAGGTGCTGATCGTGGGCCACACCGACAGCCAGGGCACCGACGCGTACAACATGGCGCTGTCGCAGCGGCGCGCGGACTCGGCCAGGAACTTCCTGGTTTCGATGGGCATCCCCGGCCAGCGCATCCGCACCGCCGGCCGCGGCGAGTCGGAGCCGGTGGCGTCGAACGAGAGCGAGGCGGGGCGCCAGCAGAACCGCCGCGTGGAGATCGCGATCTTCGCCAGCGAGCAGTACCGCCAGCAGATCCTGAACGAGTACGGCCGCGGCGGCGCCCAGCCGTAATCGGCTGAATCGACAGGACGAACCTCGCCCCGGCGCCCGCATCGGCGCCGGGGCGAGTCTCTTAAGAGAAAGTCTCACGCAGGGTTAGCAGAGTCAGCAGTTGAACCGCTGCAGTTACTGCTGACTCTGCTGACTCTGCTGACTCTGCGTGAGACCCTTCTGTTTTCCTCGTTTCGGATCTTCGTCCCTGCGCGTCATCAGTGCCTCCAGGTCGAGGCGTGTGGACGGCGTAGTGTCGGCGTTGAGCGTGCGGCGCATGTAGGCCAGCACGCGCCGGTCCTCCTCGGGCGAGATGGAGGCGGAGCAGTCCGACGGCACGTGCAGGTGGAAGTCGCGCATGTGCGCGTCGCCGGCGGTGAAGAGCACGCACACGTCGCCGCTGAAGCCGCACAGGATCAGCCGCCGCGCGCCCAGGTACTCCAGCAGCGTGGCGAGCGTGGTCGCGTAGAAGGCGGAGTGCTTGGGCTTCAGCACGAAGTAGTCTTCGCGGTCCGGCTTCAGCAGCCGCGCGATGGGCGCGCCGCGCACCCCGTCGTCCAGCACGTGCTCCACCACGTCGTGGAAGTCCGAGCGCCAGCGGCCGAAGTTGTCGTTGCAGTAGATCACCGGCACCCCGGCCTCGCGCGCCTTCCGCTTCAGCTCCGCGATCCGCTCCGCCGCGGGGAGCGCGTGCTCGATCAGCCGCTCGCCGCCGGGAAACTCCATGTCGTTGATCACGTCGATCAGCACCAGCGCCACCGGCGCCGAGTCGGGGACGTTGCCGTGCAGATCGGGGTTCTTGGAGGGCATCGATTCTCCGCGTGCGTGGGCGATCCAGAGCGTCGCCCGCCCCTCTGCAATCTCCGCACACACAACGCAAAAGGCGCGTCGCAGCGGGAGATGCAACGCGCCTTCCTCGTGTTTTTCGCGGCTCGGCCGATCAGCCCGCGCGGCGCAGCGGCTCGAGTTCCTCCTCCTCGGCCTCTTCCAACTCCTCTTCTTCCTCGCGTCGTGCCATCTCGTCGACGAACTCGCGGATCTCGCGGATGAGCGGATGCTCGGCCATGCGGCGGAGCGCCGCGTCGTCCAGGCGGTCGATCACCGCCAGCGCCTTTGCCTCCGTGTCTTCCTCTCCGACGAGGCGCTCGAACACCGCCCTGGGCCGGAACCGCGCCTCGAACGCCTCGTCGTACGAGAGCGTTCGCCCGAGCGCCCGCTCCAGCCCCGCACGGTCATGGAATAGCACCGCCTCCACCTGCGGGATCGCCAGCACCAGCCTGGATGGTGTGCCGCCGCTCCGGCCGCGCAGATAGCCGCCGATCTCCAGCCGGTATTCCACGATCGGGCGCTCTTCCACGCTGTCGGTGTCCATCACGAGGATGACGGGCTGCTCGTCATGCCCCGCGATCCGTCCGGCCCGCATCATCGCGGACGAGAACTCCCACGTTGCCTTGATACGAACCGCTGGCTCGTTCAACACGCGCTCGATCAGACGCCCGGCTGGTGCGCGGGCCAGCACGATCCACGTATTCATCGCAGCCTCCTCGACCCTTTCAAGGTCTGCGTGCCCCCTTCCTCCACGCATTCCCGGTACTTCGCCATCAACATCGCGACCATTCCCCCGGTTGCCATCGCTTCGTCCAGTTCATCACCCGCAATGAGCAGGACGGTCTGGGGAGCGAAGTAGCCGGCCAGCGTGGTCGCCGCGTTGGTGAATCCGGACTTGCTGATCACCAGCCCGACCGTCGCGGCCGGGCGCCTCGCGAGCTGCGTCCGCATCTTTGCGAGCGCGATGATGTCGATCGGCGCTACGGTATCCTTCGTCTCGACGATGCAGGAGAGATTGGCGGCATAGACCGCGCCGTCGATCTGCTCCACGGTTTCGTCGGCCATGCTCACGGTGAACGGCCAGCGGACCGTCGCCCCGTCGAGCTCGAAGGCCCGCAGCACAAGGTATTCGAACGCGCGCCCTGCGGGCCAGCCCGGCGTGCGGCCGGCCCTGACCCGCGCCAGGAGCGCGTGGAGATCGTCCCGTCCCATCGCGCGGATGCGCGCGACGTGGTCAGAATGCGAGGGCATGATCCGGCCGCAGGGTGGACATGAAGAACGCGGAAGGTGTGCAAAGCGTCCACCGAAATCAAGAGCCGCGTCGCATCCCCTGATGCGGCGCGGCTCTACGATTCCGGAGGCGCGGGATGCGGCTACGTTCGCACGCGCGACATCAGCGCCAGGCCGGCGGTCAGGAAGAGCAGGTTGGGGAACCAGGCCGCCAGCGTGGGATCGACGGCGCCGCTGCTGCCGACTGCCTTCCCCACGCGGAACAGGAGCATGTAGACGATCGTCACGCCCAGGCTGATCCCCACGCCGAAGGCGGTGCCGCCGCGCTGGTTGCTGGTGGCCAGCGGCGCGCCGAAGAGCACGATCACCATCACCGCCAGGGGGATGGCCAGCTTCTGCGCGCGCTCCACCTTCAGCGGGTTGGCGTCGCCGCCCGAGCGCTCGATGGCGCCCACGAAGCGGTCCATCTCCCGGTACCCCATCGCTTCGGGCGGCCTGGGCTCGCCCAGCAGGTCCTCGGGGGTCTCCACCAGCCCGGGAACGCGGATCGAGTCGAAGTGGATGGTCACCTCGCGCCCGTCGGCGTGCAGCTCGCGGATGTAGCCGCGCTGCAGGAGCCACCCGCGCCCGCGCGTCCACGTGGCGCGCTCGGCGATACGGTGCATCCCCGGCTGGCTGCCGCGCGCGTTGCGCTCCAGCACCAGCTGACTCAGCTCGCCCACCTCGGGGTCCAGCCGCCGCGCCGTCAGCACCCCCTCGCGCTCGGTCTGGTACACGAAGTTGATGCGCGGCCCGGTGCGGATCATGGTCTGGTCGCCCATCAGCACCGCGCGCTTCTGCAGGGTGATGGGCGTCAGCTCGCCCAGCCCGAACGCGGCCACGGAGAGGAGCACGGAGAGCAGCGCGATGGGGAGAAAGATGCGGTAGAAGCTCACACCGCCCGCCTTGGCGGCGGTGATCTCCTGGTGGCGCGTCATCCCCCCCACGGTGAACACCGTCGCCACCAGCGCGGCGATGGGGAAGGCCCACTGGATGAAGAGCGGGAGCTGGTACAGGTAGCCCAGCGCCAGCTTGCTGCCGGTGATCCCCCGCTCCATGTAGGTGTCGATGTTGTCCGTGACGTCGGCGATCACGAACAGGAACGGCAGCCCCAGCACCAGCAGGATGAAGGTGGTGAGGAAGGTCCTGGCCACGTAGCGCGAAAGCAGGCGGGTCACGTGCGCGCCCTCCGCTTGAAGACGGTCGCGAAGAAGTCGCGGAAGCCCTGCAGCATCTGGTCCCACATGCTGCTGCGCGCCGTGGCCGTCTCCCGTCCCATCGTCGCCAGTCCCGCGACGCCCAGCACGGTCATCACCGCGTTCACGATCCACATCGCCACCAGCGGGGTCACGTAGCCGCGGCCGGCCAGCGACTCGCCGCCGATCAGCCCCACGTAGTAGACGGCGAAGATGGCCATGCTGGTGGCGATCACCATCCCGATCCCCCCGCCCCCGAAGCGCAGCGCGAGCGGCGCCCCCACGATCACGAACACGAGGGACGCGACGGCGATCGAGTACTTCTTGTGGATCTCCACGTCGAGGTCGCGGATCTGCTCCTCCAGGTCCTTCACCCGCGCCACGGTCGACGCCAGGTCGTCCGCCGTCCGTCGCGTCCGCGTCCTTACGCTCCCCGGCTCCACCTTCGTCACCGGCGGCGGCTGGGGCTCGCCGGGGAGGACGGCGAACGGCCTCCGGCCGCCGGAGACGGCGAAGCCGATGTCGCCCTGCATCTCCAGGCGCACGCGGCGCAGCTCGTCGCGGCGCTGGTCGCGCAGCGTGTCGATGCGCGCCTGCAGCATCCCCACCGTCATCTCGCGGTCGCCGCGGTACCCCTCGGCCTGCTGGTTCATGTTGAACGAGGTGCCGATCCCCGGGATGCCGAACTTCTGCTGCCCGAAGGTCATGCGGCGGAAGGTCTTGGGATCGTCGAGCGGCACCTCGCGCATGTGGCCGTGCCAGAGCGTCAGCACCATGTCCGTCCGCGAGGCGTTGAACTGCGCCACGCCGCTGTCGGCGTAGATCGAGCGCACCACGTTGGGGTTGCTGACGTCGTAGATCGACACGTCCCACATGCGGTTCGACAGCGGGTCGATCCGCGCCGCGCGCAGGTAGTAGGTCTGCGCCGAGCCGGTCTGCGCCGAGAGCTTGTTGATGGTCTGCGGATCGAGCGCCACGGTGGGCGTCTTCCGCGCGATGTCGACGAAGAGCTGGCTCCAGCGGTGGTTGGCCTCGGGAAGCACCCGGTCGTTGAACCACACCATCACCGCGGTGATGATCCCCGCGACCGCCAGGAGGGGGAGGAGGAGGCGCTTGAGGTCCAGCCCGCCCGCCTTCATCGCGGTGATCTCGTTCTCCGCGGTGAAGGTGGCGAAGGTGTAGAGGATGGCCACCAGCACGGCCATGGGGAACGTCAGCGCGACGGTCGCCGGCAGCGCGTAGACGAAGAACTGCGTGATGGCCTGCATCGGCAGCCCCTTGCCGGCGAGCTCGGCCAGGCGCCGCGCCAGGGTGTTGATCAGCACCACGCCGGTGAGCGCGATGAACGCAAACAAAAACGGGCCGACGTGCGCCCGCAGCAGGTAACGCGTGAGGATCTTCATGCGAGGTAACCAAAGGGGCTTGCCGCGCCGGTGCGCGGATGCGTAGTATACCCGCTCCGTACGCTGCGTACAAGCGGCGGCGGGCCTTCCTAATCCATCCCCAACCTGCGACGCACATGCCGATCCGCCGCGCCAGCCTGCGCGCTGCGCTGCCGGTGCTGCTCCTTGCCGCCTGCACGCGCGGCGACCCCGCGCTGGGCCGCCACGTGGACCACCCCGAGTTCCTCGAGGACGTCGCCTGGGCGTTCCTGGGTGGCCAGGTAGCCATCGGCCCGCGCTACGCGGGGACGAAGCCGCACGACCGCGCGGTGGGATGGCTCACCGACCAGCTCGAGTTTCGCGCCGACACGCTGATCCCCCAGCCGTTCACCCACGACACGGCGCCGGGGAAGACGCTCAGGATGACGAACCTGCTGGCGCGCTGGCGGCCGGAGGACCCGCGGCGGATCCTCCTCGTCGCCCACTGGGACACGCGGCCGAAAGCGACGGAGAGCGCGGACCCGGCCGACCGCCGCCTCCCCGTTCCCGGCGCCAACGACGGGGCGTCGGGAACGGCGGTGCTGATGACGCTGGCCGAGCTCTTCCGCCAGCAGAAGCCCGGCGTGGGCGTCGACCTCCTCTTCACCGACGGCGACGACTTCGTGGACGGGAGATACCTCGGCACGGAGCACTTCCTCGCCACGATGGGGCCGGGATACAGGCCCGCGCTGGCGATCGTGGTGGGGATGGTGGGAGACCGCGATCCCTGGTTCCCGCAGGATGCCGGATCGCGCCGCCACGCGCCCGCCGCCGTCCGCCGCGTCTGGGGCACCGCCGCGGCGATGCGCAGGGACACCTTCTTCGTCGCCGAGGCCGTCGACGACAGCGCGGGCGCGCACCTGGCCCTGGCCCGCGCGGGGATCCCCGCCGCGCTCGTGAACGACCCCGTTTACGGCCCCGGCAACTCGTACTTCCACACCGTGCGCGACCTCCCCGGCGCGACGCAGAGCGAGTCGCTGATGCTCGTCGGCAGCGTGCTGGCCGAGGTCGTCTACCGCGGCATCCCGGAGCAGGGGAGATGATCCACACCACACCGCAGGAGAGGCTGGCGCTGGGCGTCCTGGCGCTGCTGGTGAGCGCCGGCGTGGGCGCGCGGATGCTGCGCCGCCCCGGCCCCGTCACCCTCGACGGCCCCGGCGTGGAGGCCGATTCCGGTGTGCCCGCGCTCCGCGCCGAGACGGAGCGGCGCACGGCGGACGCGGCGCGGCGGAACACACCGCTCGTGCCGGGCGAGAGGATCGACCCGAACACCGCGCCCGAGGCGGAGCTGGACCGGCTGCCCAAGGTCGGCCCCGGGCAGGCGCGGAAGATCGTGGAGTGGCGGGAGACGCACGGGCGCTTCCGCACGCTGGCGGACCTCGACTCCGTTCCCGGGATGGGGCCCGCGGCGCTGGCGGCGGTGGCGCCGTATGTGGCGCTCGCTCCGGCGGTTGCGGCGTCCCGGCCGGAGACGCGCGGTGCCGCAAATCGCCCCGGGTCGGGGGATTCTGCCATACCCGCGGGGGCGCGGGGTCCAGTGATTTCGGTCAACTCGGCGTCGGCACAGGAGTTGACTCGTCTCCCCGGCATCGGGCCCTCGCTGGCCGGGCGCATCGTGGCCTGGCGCGAGGGCCACGGCGCGTTCCGGACGCTGGACGACCTGGCGCAGGTGCCGGGGATCGGGCCGGCGACCGTGGCGCGGATCCGGGCCTCGGGGGCGGCCGGACCTTGACTTCGCGGCGGCCGGCCGCGATGTTGACGCTCGTCTCCCCCCGACAAGTCCCGCTGATCCGCCTTTCCTCCGGCGCGTAACGCACGCTCCCGCGAACCCAGGCGCATGGCTGTATCCGCACCCGCCGCCGACCGCATCGGCGAGCAGCTCGTCCACGAGCAGCTGATCTCGCGCGACCAGCTCCAGAAGGCGCTGGACGACGCGCGCGCCAACGGCAACCGGATCGGCTTCTCCCTGGTGAAGCTGGGCTTCCTGGGCGAGAGCGACCTGGTGCGCGCGCTGGCCCGGCAGCACCGCGTTCCCGCCGTGGACCTCGAGCGCGTGCGGCTCGACGCGCGGATCCTCAAGCTCATCCCCGGCGAGTTCGCCGCCAAGCACCAGGTGCTGCCGCTCCGCCGAGTCGGCCGCACGCTGACCGTGGCGATGGCGAACCCCACCGACCTGGGGGTCATCGACGACCTGAAGTTCCTCACCCGGCTCGACATCGAGCCGGTGATCGCGGGCGACTTCACGCTGCGCAAGATCGTCGAGCGCGAGTACGAGAACGCCGACGAGAAGATCAACGAGCTGCTGAAGCAGTTCGACGACGAGGGCGAGGTCGAGCGGGTCGAGGAGGAGCAGGAAGACGTGTCCGTGGCCTCGCTGCAGGCCGCGGTGGAAGAGGCGCCGGTGGTCAAGCTGATCAACGGCATCCTGACCGACGCCGTGCACCGGGGCGCGTCGGACATCCACTTCGAGTGCTACGAGAAGGACATCCGCGTCCGCTACCGCATCGACGGCGTGCTGCAGGAGATCATGCGTCCGCCGCTGAAGATGCGCGCCGCGCTGATCTCGCGCTTCAAGATCCTGTCGGACCTGAACATCGCCGAGCGCCGGGTGCCGCAGGACGGCCGCCTCAAGCTGCGCTTCGGCAAGCGGGTGATCGACTTCCGCGTGAGCACGCTGCCGACGCTGTTCGGCGAGAAGATCGTGCTCCGCATCCT